>NZ_PNCW01000250.1:0-304 GCF_005886985.1 Pseudoalteromonas sp. S3178
GGCTTGTGCTTCAGTCATTTCACATTGTTCCAGTTAATCTAATCCAACTCGTCTCTCTTGGGGCTTATCTCCTCGCAATGTTAATTTTTGCCAATCAACCACGCGCACGAATGCTCGTCATTTATTTGTTATTTCAATGTGTGCTGATGGCAACCAACTTTGCTGAAGAAGCGTTAGGGGTTAGAAGTTATTTACTTATCACGCCTGTATTTACCCTAGCTACTGGGCCTTTAGTCTATTTTCTGTTTAAAAATTTACTGCATGCCAATCAACATAAGCAAGAGCGAAGGTTAGTCCATTTCTT
>NZ_PNCW01000251.1:0-308 GCF_005886985.1 Pseudoalteromonas sp. S3178
GACTGTGATTGCAGTGGCGCAGTGGCCAGTGACTGCCAATGGCAAAGTCGATAAAAAAGCGCTGCCAGCGCCTTCAGAAACCCTAGTGGGGGCTGCCTATCAGGCCCCGCAAACGGAAATAGAGAGTGTCTTGCAGAAGTTATGGGCCGAGTTGTTACAGCTCGATTGCGAACAGGTGAGCACCACCGCCAACTTCTTTGAGTTGGGGGGCGATTCCATCCTTAGCATTCAACTGGTGTCACGCGCCGCCAAAGCGGGGCTGCACTTCAGCGCTCGAGCTTTGTTTGAAGCGCAGACCATCCGTCAGT
>NZ_PNCW01000252.1:0-268 GCF_005886985.1 Pseudoalteromonas sp. S3178
TTTGGGTGATGCCGCCCATTACGATTACCCAATTATCGAATGTGTTTAGTTATGGACTAAAAAGAGATTATGTTGGTTGGAATAAGATTTCCTATAATGTAAAACTGGCCGCTATTGCCAGTGAAGATCAGGCATTCCCTGATCATGGCGGTTTCGATTGGGATGCTATTGAAAAAAGCCTTAAACCCAAAAAGAAAAAGAAGAAAACAAAAATTCCGCTTGGCGGTGGGGCCAGCACTATTACCCAGCAAACAGCTAAAAATGTTTT
>NZ_PNCW01000253.1:0-318 GCF_005886985.1 Pseudoalteromonas sp. S3178
AGCCAACAGAGGGACTTTACTATTAAAGTTGACGTAACCGATCTTACATCAGATAGTCACTACTATTATCGATTTGTTATAGAAGAATTTGAAGAGCCCATTATCTCTCCCGTTGGTCGTTCAAAAACTCTGCCTCAATATGATGTATCAAACGTAAAACTTGCCATGACATCCTGTTCACACTTTAGCTATGGCTATTTTAATGTCTACGCACGCATCGCTGAAATCGACGATTTAGATGCAGTTCTGCATTTAGGTGATTATTTATATGAATATGGCAATGAAGATGTATAACGTAACCCTTTCTTGTGGGGGCGG
>NZ_PNCW01000254.1:0-208 GCF_005886985.1 Pseudoalteromonas sp. S3178
CAAGCAAACCTATTTTTTTATCTAAGAAATACGATTTAGATAATTTAGGTTTTTCTGTGTTTGAGATAAAAAAGGCAGAATAAGCCGGATAACCGATAACAGGCTTATAACTATGCGTTGATTCAGCCATCAAAGCCGACATGATATTGTCTTTCGTTAAAATAAGATCGGCGATCCCCTTAGCAAGGAACTCTATTTGCTCAGCGAG
>NZ_PNCW01000255.1:0-283 GCF_005886985.1 Pseudoalteromonas sp. S3178
TAGTTGGCGGTAAAGTAGTGACCATGCGTAACGCTGAGAACGAACAAGAAATCATCGACAATGGAGTGATCCTAATCAAAGAGAATCGCATCGTTGCAGTCGGTAAGCAAGGTGAACTAGACGCTCCTAGCACAGCAAAAGTAATGGATATTAGCGGTAAAACCGTGATCCCAGGCCTTATTGATGCCCACGCTCATGGCAGTTACGGTAGCTATAACCTACAGCCACAGCAAAACTGGAATCAGTATTCTAATCTTAGCTTTGGTGTAACGACTATCCATGA
>NZ_PNCW01000256.1:0-326 GCF_005886985.1 Pseudoalteromonas sp. S3178
GCAAGAAAAACAGCAAGCTGCCGAAGAAGTTAGTGAGCAAGAAGAGCTTCAACTTGAGCAAGAACAGCAACAAATTAAAGAGCTCAAAGCTCGCGATACCGAAGTGCGAACCCACGAGCAAGCGCATGCCGCTGTTGGTGGACAATATGCCGGTTCACCCAGTTACGAATACCAAAGAGGCCCCGATGGCACTAATTATGCCGTAGGTGGTGAAGTACCGATTGATGTTGGGGTTATCAATGGCGATCCGCAAGCAACCATCGATAAAATGCAAACGGTACTTGCTGCTGCACTAGCGCCAGCAGAACCCTCAGGTGCCGACAGAG
>NZ_PNCW01000257.1:0-283 GCF_005886985.1 Pseudoalteromonas sp. S3178
CGGCGTTAAGGTTGGTGAGGCGAATCAAACTAATAGCGCTCAGAATTATGTCCTTGTTATCGACGAGATAAACCGCGGCAATATTTCTAAAATATTTGGAGAGTTAATTACATTAATCGAGCCATCAAAACGAAAAGGCCAAGACGAGGCAATTACATTGACTTTGCCGTCATCGGGTCAGCCGTTCTCGGTACCAGATAATGTTTACATTATTGGTACTATGAACACAGCTGACCGATCGCTGGCAATGATGGATACTGCGCTTCGCCGTCGATTCGATTTT
>NZ_PNCW01000258.1:0-309 GCF_005886985.1 Pseudoalteromonas sp. S3178
TTAAGCAAGTAACACGCAGCATAGACGCCAAGTTTTTGATCTCACCATGACGTTCAATCACTTCTTGGTAAAGTAAAGAAATAAACTCGGCAAGACCCAGATCTTCCCGTTGAGCTATGGTTTCTAATACTTGCCATATTTCATTTTCTAACGCGAGGCTAGTAACAGCTCCTTGAATACGAATAGAGCGTTTGGCTACTTCGTAACGATGAGGCTCAGTTGATGCGTAGAGTTCACACATATAAATTCCGTAGGTAAAGTAATGGCAAAAATGATCCACTCAATGATCAGAGTGAAAGACGCTGATCG
>NZ_PNCW01000259.1:0-430 GCF_005886985.1 Pseudoalteromonas sp. S3178
GATCTATTTCTGAGAACAATTCAATAACATGGCTATCTTCAGGGTTTAAATCAACTAATTGCATATATTCACTCAACTCAGTGTTTCTAAGAACATTCTAAAGGTGGAGTCAAACTATACCGACATACACATGAGTAACAAGTAAAATACGTTTAAATTTGTAACCTTTTTATGGGATAACGAAAAGCTTGATATATTCATCATTTAAAACATAAGCTTAACTAAAGGAAGTAATTTTCCAGCGCCTGCTTAAGATACTTTTGCATGGACTCTCTGTGATACCTGCGGACATTATAGCTTTGTTCTAAATGAATAAAGCGTTTAGAAGAAGCACTGGAGCTCGGTGAGCATATATTTTACGAGCCATTGGTATAACGCGCTTGAACATTCCAAGTCCCCCCTAAACTTTTAGTGTCGTTCCCATAGACAC
>NZ_PNCW01000026.1:0-66762 GCF_005886985.1 Pseudoalteromonas sp. S3178
AATTTGTTCACTCTAGGGGCTAGTAAATCGCGGAGCGAGGTTTGTAACCTAGTTGGCTAAGTAAAAACCGAGTAACAAAGAGTTTATCGCCCCTAGGCAGAACCCGAAGGGCAGCGCATGTTTGGCATTTATGCTGCGTTATCGCCTATTTATGGGGAGTAACCACACTTCATAGGCTCTGCCTTGCCTAAAAACCAAACATACTGCTGCAAATTCAACCATCAAAGATCAACACGCCCTAAACAAAATTTTTGTATCTATGTTCTAAATAAAGCATTTTTAACGACGTTATAGTGCAATCTAATTCGTTAAATGATCAAATATTTATGCAGGTTGGTATTACTTTAATTTTTAGCTATCTAAAAAGTATGTGCTTTAAACAACGGCTTATTAAGCAGCACGTAAAAATGATTTAGGAATAAACATTAAGTATTATTAATAGAGGAAGAAGCATTGCTAAATATTACTAGTTGAAAATTAAGGAAGTTTGATGAGCGTAAAAAACGCAGGCAACATGGTTACCTGCACAAAAGTCTCTAGTTTGAAAATGTTGTGATTTCTTCACTTTTTGATGTATCTAAATGCTGTGCGTAATTTGGATTTTTAGAGTCAAAAGTGTCATTCATTAATTGGACGTTTTCTAAATCAGTTTGTGTGAATGACATTGGCTTAATATCAGCTAAAGGTTCAAGAGAGCTTGTATCTCTGAATACCGTAATAGTAATAACTAAGGCAGCTACAAGCAAAATAGATAAAGCCATAATTTCCGGGGTTAAAACCCAGCTAATACTCTTTGTTTGTGGTTTAGCTTTTGTATTTGTTTGCATTGTGCACCTCTTAAAATGTAAAACATTTAAACTATATTCGTTTAATCTAATAAGTATATTGCGAAAGCCGTGCCAACTAACTAAGTCTAGATCAAAAAATAAAATACATAATAAGATCAAATAATTAAAACGAACGAGATATTTAGTTAGATAGTATTACCAATTCTTGCCGAATTAAATTTTCATACTGAGTTGCAATATGCGATTCAATATGAAAAAAACACGCTAAAAACAACCTTAAAACATTATAAATAAAATATAACTTACTTCTAAAAGATTAGATTAATTTGATTTTTAATCAAATATTCTCATGGTTCTTTAACTATAATTTTGATTTTAAGATAGCTTTTCCCATACTTCAGCTAATCGAATAAGCTTTAAATTTTTAGATTCAGTTACTTGGTGAGGAGTGTATTTTTCGAGTAAAGAATAAAGAGTATTACTTACTATTGGCTTAGCTAAATAGTCATTCATACCCGCATCAATAAAGCGCTCCTTATCTCCGTGAATCGCATTTGCAGTAAGCGCTATGATGGGTGTTAAAATACCGAGTTCTCTAATGGCCTTCGTTGCAGAAATACCGTCTAAAATAGGCATTTGTATATCCATAAAAATAAGATCTATTTTTTTACTCTTAGCCATCGTGATTGCTTCTTGACCATCATTTGCAATGTTTACTTGGCAACCTTTTTGCTCTAAAAACTGCCTAATTACAACCTGATTATTTTTATTATCCTCAGCTACAAGTACATTGAGACCGTTAAGATAGGCCGGCTTATCACTAAATGTGACAACTTCCTTCTCGTCGCGATTTGTATATATTATATCTAAGTGAAATAGCTGCTCTTCGAGTAAACTCATAGCTCGTGGCAAGTGTGATACTTTGAATGGCCCGTTTATTGTTAGCTCACTCTCACTTGAGTTTTTTGGTAATAAGCTTTTACCTTTCAAATCAATATTTAATAAGCATGGAGTATTAAGAAACTTGTAAGTATCTATGCATTGGCGTGTTTGAGTTAAAAGTTGTGGTTCTGTTAATACTATTGCGTCAGGTGGGTTGTCAAATGTAGGCGTACTAGGACATAACTCATAACAATCAAAAGATATTGAGTATCGAGTAAGTGTATGTTCTAGAGCTGTTTTTAATATTTTATTACTTCCAATAATCCACACTTTTGGTTTTTTGCTTCTAGCTGCAAACCCTTCCCTTAAAATAGAATCGGTTGTATCAATTTTTAATGGGTAGTTAACCACAAACTCACTACCTTTTGTCAGCTCAGAGCTAACAGATATATCACCTTTGACCACATCACAAATTTGTTTACAAATAGCGAGCCCTAAACCACTCCCTCCATGTTGCCTTGTAATTGAGTTATCGGATTGAATAAATGGCATAAACATACTTTCTATCTTACTTTTAGCTATACCTATCCCTGTATCTTTAACCGATAGCTGAAGAGTTAGATCTTCGCCTGCTATTTTTATACATTTAACCGTAACCGTAATTACCCCCTGCTCTGTAAACTTAATCGCATTAGCTAATAAATTAATCGCTATTTGCCTTATACGAGCATGGTCACCAAGTACTTGTGTAGGTACATCTGGGTAAAAATCAAAAATGACTTCAAGCCCTTTTTGTAAGGCGCTCTCGGTAACAATATCAATCGCTTCTTCTATGCATGTATCAACACTAAAAGGTCGGTTATCTAAAGAAATTGCTTGTGCTTCAAATCGTGAATAAGTCAATACATCATCAAGCACGCTCAGTAGAGCGTCAGAGCTTGTCTTAATCATTTGCGTGTAACGCATTTGCTCAGTTGTTAGGCCTGTATGATGCAAGATATCAGCTGAACCAATAACTGCATTCAATGGTGTACGTATTTCATGACTAATATTAGCCATAAAGCGGCTCTTAGATTCCGCGAGTATTTCAGCTTGATGCTTAGCCTCAAGCAGAATCTTCTCACTTTCAATTCGCTCTTGAATATCAACAAGGGTTGCAGCTATAGAAGACAAGCTATTGTCATAATCATTGAATATAGGTGTAAGTGTTATCTCTACCCAATTATCAGAGCCTTGGGCATTAATTAACCGAACATCAAAGCGACTAATATCACGCTTGCCCGTTTTGTAGTTAAGTAAAGTGCTGGTTACTTTTTCAATATCATCTTTAGCAATAAACTTAATAAGCGCTAAGCCAATGCTCTGTTCTACTTGAGAGTTTAAAACTCTTTGCCACGCTTGATTTATAAATAGTAATTTCCCATTTGTATCAAGTCGCAAAACAATATCAGGTATATTATCAACAACAGAATGGTAGTTATATTCTGTCTCTGCCATAGCTTGCTCAGCTTTTACGCGTTGCGTGATATTGGTTTCAATAGCAATAAAATGCTTCACTTCGCCCGCATCATCCCGAACGGGGTTCGCATCAATAGCAACCCAGTATAGATTCCCGTTTTTATCGTAATTAACTGTTTCAACCTGAAACGGTAATCCATTTTTTATCGCATTAGACATTACTTTACAGGTTTCCTTACAGGTTTTTGGGCCCTGTAATAGTTTACCTGGAGAAATTCCGATAACTTCATCACAAGTGTAACCTGTAAGCGTTTCAAAACTGTTATTAACCCATTCAATTAGGCCGAACTTGTCAGTAATTATAACTAAATTATTAGTATGGCTTGCTACGAGGGATAAACGCTTTACGTATTTTTGTTGCTGGGTAAGTAAAAGTTGAAAGTCTTTGTGGCGCTGAATATCATATAACGAACCAATAAATCCGCTTGTTTCATCATAAACTAATCTAAGTTCGAACCAATTTGTTAAACCGGCTTTATTTTTAAGTTGTATTTCTGTACTTGGTGGCAACTTCCCTTCAAGTAGGCTGCAACTATAAGCAACAAAATGCATAATATCATCGCAGTTCATTAGCTTAGTAATATTTGAGCCAACTAATTCATTACTCGAATAACCAAGTTTGTTTTGCCATGCTTCGTTTATATAAGTAAGGTTTAGATGTTTATCACACTCAAAGATACACTCATCTAATATTGCCAATAGTTTTGCTTGTCGGCGATTACTATTAGAAAGCTTCTCTACTAATGCGTACTGAATTTGTACCTGGAGTTCGTCGTTTTTATCCATACTTCCTCCATTATTTTGTAAAAACATTACTGTTAATTACACGCGCATATAGAGGAAATACCTCTTCACAGTAAAATGTTTGCTCAAAAGGAGTTCTACTCGATGTACAATCACTCAAAATAGTAACGTCAAAGCCTAAATCAACTGCAGAACGTGCGGTAGAGTCTATACAAATAGAGGTAACGGTTCCTGCTAATACAATCTCACTCACATTGTTATTTTTAAGTGTTTGAGCTAAATGCGTATGAGTAAAAGCGTTGAGTCCACGCTTGCCTGGGATCTCATCAATAACATGCTTAAATTGATTTAACTGCTCAATAGTTTGAGCACCATACGACCCTGATTTAAATGCCCCAGCATCAGCAATTGATTTTAGTATGCCAATAGGATTTTTAAGCTCACTATAATTTTGCGTGAAATGAATTGGGGTATTAATTACTAACGCGAACTTTTCTGCGCAATGAGTAAGTAACGAAAGCGTATTTTTTACCACGCCAGTAACTCTTGATGACTCTTCAACCACATCATATAAAACACCTTGAGGTGAAAAGTAATCGTTTTGAAAACCAATTAAAATAAGCGCAGTTTTAGATAAATCATACATAGTCATCTCCTTATGGAGCTATTTAAGACGCAAGCTGCCAAGGTTTAATAAATTTCTCAAGTACCGCTTTTGTTACTGGTTTTTGTAAGTAGTGGGTTATTCCTTTTTTAAATAACTCAGCTATTTGCTCATCACCAGTGATCCCCGTTAAAATAACTTTAGGTGTATTATTATTAGGTGTATTTTGACTAGTTAACTGCTGCGCTACGTCACTGCCAAACATACCAGGCATACGTTCATCTAAAAGCAGCAAATCAAATGTTTCGCTTTGAGCTAGTGACAAAGCACTCGCACCATTTTCAGCACACGTTACTGCGCAACCCAGCATTTCAAGCATTACTTTAGTTGCTACCTGACTTGGTAGGCTGTCGTCGGCAACTAAAATTGATAAACGAGTTTGAGTATGTAATGTTGCTAAAATAGCGATTAAATCAGTATCAAAAAAAGGCCAGCCCAAAACTCTTTTCGAAAATTTATGAGCTTGGCTTAATTGGTTGATATCGTTGATAGAGCAAAGTTTTATGTGGGTGTTTAGGCCGTCATTATCTAACTTATTTTTTAAAGTATCTGCGCTTAAATGCCTTAAATCTTCAAGTTGTACCGACTCTCTGATTGTACTGTTAAATAATTTAAAATTTAAACCGAACCGATCATGGGTGTGTGCAGACATCTTTAGACAGCTTTTAAATAACGATTCGCAATCAGTTAAAACATCTACATTTTGGTTAATATCAAGAGCTAAATTTACTGACTCTTTAGTCGCTAAAAGGCCATTCACATCTAATGACTTTACCTGCTCAGAATCATCAACCCAATAATGAAAACTAACACCTTGGATATTAGCCTCTACTGTAAGTAAAAAACTATTTTTTACCGACGCTAAACCTGGTGTTAAAAACTCTTCACATTGCGCTATTATTTGCTCAGGAGAAACTTGCAAGCATACATAATTGCATTGTAACTTATTGATTAAAGTCACCGAAAAATCGCGATTGCGGGTTTCACAGTATTTGCCTATTACCGCTTGGATAATCTCTAAAACGTGACTGTTATTATTCATAAAGTGCTCTAATTAACCCAGTGTATGAATATTAATCATCAAGTTATGTGCCATAAATATGCTTTTGTAAAAATGCTAATTTTCATAGACTTAAGTATTAGGATTTTAAGCAACATCTATTTATTTGCATTTTGCAAATCATATTGCGAAGCATTCTCTGATTTATAAATTTATTAGAATGGTGTAATCGCTTTTTTTATCTTTAAATAATTTTTTAATCGCTTAATATGATATTAATTAAATTGAGGAGATAACTATGCTTACAGTAATTTTTGGCCGTGAAGGCTGCCCATTTTGTGTACGAGCTAAAGATGTTGCCGAGCAACTATCAAATGAACGTGACGATTTTAAATTTCGTTATATCGATATCATCAAAGAAGGTATCAGCAAAGCTGACCTTGAAAAATCAGCAGGCAAACCTTGCCCAACTGTTCCACAGATTTTTGTAGACCAAACTCACATCGGTGGATTTACAGAATTTGAAGCATACGCTAAAGAAAACCTAGGTCTTTATAAATAAGGTTTGTAGCCAATCTGTTAACCAGTTTAATAAATCAAAAAATTAAACTGGTTAAATTTCGACCAACATCAATCACATACAAATTAGTTGTAATTTATACAAGCATTTGCCTCGTGAATCCTATATAATGCGCGCCTCTTTAAATTCGTTGAGGCGTATTAATGTCAGAACCAGTCACGTTTGAATCTCTAAATCTTTCTCCTGCAATTTTGAAGGCAGTTGAAGAGTTGGGTTACAAGACACCATCTGAAATCCAAGCTCAATGTATACCGTTATTGCTAGAAAGAAAGGACGTACTGGGACTAGCACAAACGGGTACAGGTAAAACAGCAGCATTTGCACTGCCATTACTAAACAATATTGACCCGTCTGTGAAACAGCCACAGATCCTTGTACTCACACCAACACGTGAGCTTGCGATCCAAGTTGCTGAGGCATTTGAACAATATGCAAAACACACTCGTGGTGTAGAAGTATTGGCACTTTATGGTGGCCAAAGCTACAGCATTCAATTAAGCGCACTTCGTCGTGGCGCACAAATTATTGTTGCGACTCCTGGCCGCTTAATTGATCACATTAACCGTGGCACTATCAAGTTTGATGCTTTACAAGCACTTGTACTTGATGAAGCCGATGAAATGTTACGTATGGGCTTTATCGATGATGTTGAAAACATCATGGAAAAAACGCCGCGTGAAAAGCAAACATGTCTTTTCTCTGCGACTATGCCTAAGCAAATTCAAAACATCAGCAGCAAATATATGAATAACCCTGAACAGGTTCATATTTCTGCGCGTAACTCTACAGTATCATCTGTTGAGCAAGTGTTTTGGAACGCACACGTACACAAAAACAAAGCGATTGTTCGTTTCTTAGAAGCTGAGCAATATGAAGGTGCTATTGTTTTCGTACGTACTCGTAACGATACAGTTCAACTTGCTGAATTATTAGAGCGCGAAGGTTTCTCTGCTGCTCCACTTAACGGTGATATGAACCAGCAAGCACGTGAGCGCACTGTAGATCGCTTAAAAAATGGCATGCTAAACGTTGTTATCGCAACAGACGTAGCAGCACGTGGTCTTGATGTAGACCGCTTGAGCCTAGTTATCAACTACGATATTCCACAAGATTCTGAAGCCTACGTTCACCGTATTGGCCGTACCGGTCGTGCTGGTCGTACTGGTAAAGCTATTTTATTCGTAAAACATAACGAGCGTTATTTACTTAAAAATATCATTCGTCATACTAAGTCTGAAATTGCACAGGTTGAACTACCTACAGCTAAAATCGTAGAAGAAAAACGTATCAATGCGTTACAAGAAAAGCTTACGCTTGCACTTGAAAACAAAGATATTACGTTCTTCAATGAAGTAGCTGCTAATATGGCGAAAAAGCTTGAACTTGCTCCTGAAGACTTAGCGGGTGCGTTATTGTGTTTAGCACAGCAACAATCTCCTATTAAAGTTGAAGAAGTTAAAATTCAACCTCGTGAACGTAACGAACGTAATGACCGCAACTCACGCAATGACCGTGGTGATCGCGGACGTCGTAACGAGCGCGGTGCCGAACGTGGCGGTGAGCGTGCAGAACGTAAACCTCGTGAACGCAACAGCCGTGATGCTGGACCTATGGATACTTACCGTATCGAAGTGGGTCGTGAGCATGGCGTACAGGTTAAAAATATTGTTGGCGCTATTGCTAACGAAGCTGACATCTCGAGCAAGTTTATTGGTGACATTCGTCTTCACGACAGTCACAGTACGGTACAATTACCGCAAAACATGCCTAAAGATGTACTTGATCACTTCCAAAAAGTGTTTATTTGTAAACGCCCAATGGGTATGACAATTACACAAGATCAAGGCCCTGCTGAGCCACGTGGCGAGCGTTCTGAACGCCCAAGTGGTGATAAAAAGCGTAGCTTTAACAAAGACAACCAACGCGGTGATAAGCGTGGCGGTCCTCGTAAAGAACGTCGCCCAGTGAGCTTCACATCTAACTAAGCTTTATAGCTTATGTTGTAAAAAACCTTGTCATGAAAATGCCAAGGTTTTTTTGTTTTAAAGCCACTGCTTCAGTAATAACAAAAATCCTGTAAGCTAAGCAAATGCTATAATTCACGGACGAATTAAAATTGAAAAAGATTTACGACAACTTGCTCTTTGTAGCAATAGTACTCCCCATTTTATTATGCTTCACTATACCTATTTTAAGGGACTTTACAGACCCACCATTCATCTCAAATGAACTATATGACGTTGTTTGCTTTATAGTCTTTCCTGTTATGTCTGGTGCAGTATTTATCTACTTAAATATACTTATATTCAATAAATATAGACGCTGCAGTAAATACAGAGAGCATATTAAATATAGTGTTTCAGATACAAAAACAAAGTTATCTCTAATCTTCGCGTACCCATTATCCCCTTTGTTAATCTATGCAAGCCTCTATTTTTTATTCTCTGCTCCTATTAAATTATGGGCTTACTACACGCAAGGCGACTATTGGTATAAAGAATACATCCTGACCGATGTACAAGAGTGTGGCACTGACTATGAAGATGGTTGTACTCGTTTATACTTTAAAGATCCTAAAACGAATGAAACTCACGATTTTAGATGGTACGACGATAAGTCTACAATAATGAACAACAAAAACGATTATGTGTATATTGTTGGTGAGGCCAGTTTGTTTGGCTATATAGTGAGAGATTTAGAAAGGTAATTAAAACTTCCTTTTACATTGTAGTATTTTTATATAAAAACCTCACTCAAGTGAGTGAGGTTCATAAATTAAGGTTTATGTTAAGGTAACGCCGGATAAACGTAGCTTGCATCTAAACCAAGTGGAATACCCAATGCCCAATACCCTAGCAAGAATATACTCCAGCCAATCATAAACGCGATTGAGTAGGGGATCATAAGCGCGATAAGCGTGCCTATACCGGTGTTTTTTACATATTTTTGACAGTACACCACAACCAATGGGAAGTACGGCATGAGTGGCGTAATTATGTTTGAGCTAGAATCTCCTATTCTGTAAGCAGCTTGGGTTAAATCGGGTGATATACCTAGTTGCATTAACATTGGCACAAAAATAGGCCCGAGTAACGCCCATTTTGCTGAGCTTGAGCCAACAAATAAATTTACAAAGCCGGTTAAAAATATAATACCCACAACAGTTACAGCGCTAGGCAGCTCCATTGCTTTTAAAAGCTGTGCCCCTTCAATGGCCATTAACGCCCCTAAGTTAGACTTAGAAAACGCAGCAATAAACAGCGCACAAAAGAACGCCATAACAATGTAATAAGCCATACCACTCATCGCGGTGCTCATGGCGTCTATCATATCTTTAGACGTTTTAAAGGTACCGACGGTAAAACCATACACGGCACCAGGTATCCAAAATAATAAAAAGATTAACGGCACAATAGATTGCATAAGGGGCGATCTAAAATTAGTTAGTGAGCCATCGGCGCTGCGCATTGCTGAATCGACTGGGGCAGATACAAATGCAAGTAATACAAGCCCTGCAATCATTACGCTACTGGCTATAAAAAAGGCGCGCTTTTCATCGCTTTTAGCTTCATCAAACGCGGGTAAGTTTTGAGTATCTTCATTAAGCGGTGTGTTTTTTAATCGTGGCTCAATTATTTTGTCAGTAATATACCATCCTAGTAACACAATAAATAAACTCGATGCAGAGGTAAATGCCCAATTATTTAGTGGGTTAATCGACATATCGGGGTTAATAATTTGCGCCGCGCTTTGCGTAAAGCTTTGCAGTAATGGGTCTATTCCTGATGGAATAAAGTTAGCACCAAATCCGCCGCTTACGCCGGCAAATGCCGCTGCAATACCCGCTAATGGGTGTCGTCCAGCGGCAAAAAATATAACTCCCGCTAAAGGGATCACTAAAACATAGCCTGCATCGGTTGCTGTATGGCTTACAATAGCGACTAAAATTACTGACGGTGTTAGTAACTGTTTAGGCGTTACCTTTAGCATAAGCTTAAGGCCTGTATTAATATAGCCCGAGTGCTCAGCTACACCAACACCTAACATAGCAACCAGTACCACGCCTAATGGGGCAAAGCCTGTAAATGTTTTTACCATAGAGGATAAAAACGAAGCGAGTGAATCGCCCTCTAATAAGTTATTTACAACAATGGCTTGGCCTGTACGTGGATCAATGGCTTCAAAACTAACTCCCGATAACCACCACGAACACACCCAAATAAGTAGCATCGCAAATAAAAAGATAATGGCAGGATCGGGGAGTTTATTACCAATACGCTCCACAAAATTTAAAAAGCGAGCAATAGGCCCCGAAGGTACTGCAGCTTGATTATTGTTATTCATTAAAAGCTCCCTAAATAGATTTCAATAACAATATACTATTAATATGCAACAGTAAATTAACTAATAAATCTATTTTAGGTACAAAATAAGCATAAAAAAACGGCTTAATATATTAAGCCGCTTTTTATGTATTTGGTGGGTTAGTTAAGCAAGTGCTTTAACTTCTTCCCATAGGCGCACAACCAGTGTTTTATCTTCTTCGTTTAGTTCGCCATTGCGATAAGCTTTAACTAAGCTTTGCTCTACGGTTTCGTTTAGCTCATCAATAGAAATTGTTAACTCTTCTACTTCTGCATAACCTACAGCAAGGTCAAAATGACCTCGTAAATAACCGCCAGCAAACAGCTCGTCATCGGTTGCTTTTATTACTAAATCATCAAAGTATTGCTGGGCTGCATCAATATAATTCACTAAACTCATTGTGTTACTTCTCCTGGTTATCATAACCGACAGCATACATAATATGGTCGTTATAGCCGGTGGTTACTTTAATGTAACCTGTTAATTCGTCGTCTAAAGTGCTGTCGCCTGTATCACAAATAAGTGGGCGGCCATTCAGCGCTTGTAATTTGGTTTTAGTTGCCACTACGATAATATTGTCTTTACCAATAGCGCGGATAAGCTCAGGGCTTAATTGCTGATTACCTCGTCCAAAAATATGCCCTTGCCCGCCGATGAGCGTAATAACGAGTTGAGTTGAGTGATCGCGAGTGTATTCAAGTAGCTGGTTAGCCGTTAAATCTTGCGCTATAAGGGTTTGATCTTTAATTAAATCTACACCTAATAATGTGTTCTCAAGCCCCATTTCTTGCATAATGGCTTCAACGGTTGAGCCGCTCCCCATGATATAAAAAGTGTCTTCGTCCATTTCGCTCACTACGTGGGCGGCTATATCTGCGAGCACTAATTCATCGGTTTCTTTACCGCCATTTTTAACAGCTTGTACATAACGTACTTCGCTTGGTATTTGCATTTCGCCGTAACGCTTAGCTTTTACTGTACCTTGTCTAAAGGCTTCTTCGTCTATATCCATTACATCAGCATCAGCTACAGTAACAAGCTCACCTTTTACTAGCATTTCTACAACGCGGCCAGCGGCTTTAGGTGTAATAGCATATACCCCAGAGTGAATTTTACAGCCTGCGGGAATTCCAAGCACTGGGATGGTATCTTCTATGGCGTGGCAAATATTGCGTGCAGTACCATCTCCACCAGCAAAAAGCACTAAATCTACGCCTAAGCTTTTAAGAACTTTGGCAGCGGCTTCAGTGTCGTTAGGTGTTGTTAGTGTATTTGCGCTATAAACAACCTCAACATTAAAACCCAGCGCTTTTGCTGCGTGTTCGCCCATATCGCCGTTTACGGTGTAAATGGTTAGTTGGCTTTTATAAGGTAATAGCACTTCAAGCGCAGCTTGAGTACGGCTGTTGGCCTTAGCTTGTGCGCCTAACTCAATGGCCTTTGCTGCTGTATTTTCACCATCACTGCCCTTTAAGGCAACACTGCCGCCAAGCCCTGCTACAGGGTTAATAATTAAGCCTAACTTAAACTGCATTTTGTAACTCCTGTGGGTGATGCCAATTAAATTGCTGAGCAGTTAATGGCCACGGCGTGTTATAAAAATTACTTAGCGCTTTTAATAGTGTGTGTGTACGTGCGTTAACACCCTGCTCTAGTAATATTAAAACGTGCTGGTGAACCCTAGCCTGAAAATCAAATCGGCAAGTTTGCTCACCATTTAAATTATCTACCGATACGTTAAATTCAAACCCTGCGGCCTTACTGAGTAACCATTCAATGGCTTGTGGTTTTACTTCTACATTTTCAAACTCAGCCTGCTTTTGTTTATCTCGCCCATCTGGGCAGTACCAATAACCATAATCTTCATGCTTTCTTCGCTCGGCTCCGGCGATAAGCCAATGGGCTATTTCATGCAAAGCACTTGCGTAAAAGCCATGAGCAAACACTACCTGATTAAATGTAATTGTATTATTGGCAGGTAAATAAATAGGCTCATCATCGCCTTTAACTAAGCGTGTGTTGTGGCTTTGGTAAAAAGTAGAATCAAAAATTGAAATGAGGTCAGCTATTTGATGCATAAAAATTGATTAATTCGTCTCGGTTGCAGCGCCACATTAGCGCACTAAAAACGAGACGAATTGTACGGGCTTTTACCTTTAAAGTAAAAGTGGTGAGGGTGTTAAACGTCTTTTCCTGCTTCGTCGCACTCGACTATATCGGTCTCGGTTAACGCCTGAGTAATCCATGTTTGCAATACGGGGCAGCGCATCACAAAATCACAGTATTGCTGCGCCTCTGGTGATAGCGTAATTTGGTAGGTTTTTAAGCGCAGTACAATAGGCGCATACATAGCATCTGCAATGCTAAAGTCGCCAAAAAACCATTCATTGGGAAACACATCTTGTTGCTGTGCAAATATCTCGTCTATGCGAGCGATGTCTTTTAGTGCTTCGCTTGATAGTTCTACTTTACGGGTTGCTCGTATGTTCATTGGCATTTCATTACGAAGCGCCATAAAGCCTGAATGCATTTCAGCGCTTAACGCGCGTGCTTTAGCTCTTTGGGTAATGTATTTTGGCCATGCAGCACCAGATAAGTATGCATCATTAATATATTCACAAATTGCTAGCGAATCCCATACCTGTAAATCGCCATCAATTAGCGCTGGCACTTTTTGCACAGCAAATATATTTTTTAGTTCGTTATAAAAATCAGATGTGTCGAGTACGAGTTGGGTTTCACTAAATTCAACATCAAATTTACTCATTAAATACCATGCGCGTAATGACCAGCTAGAGTAGTTTTTATTACCGATAAATAATTGCATATTGTAAATACCAAAGTGAATAGACGCTCTTACCTTACTAGGTGATTAAACAACCAACAACACTTTGTTTTTCATTTTTGATGCTAAAACTTAAATCACTAAAAAATAGGTTTAGTATCAGTTAGCTAACTGGCTATTCAAGTGTTTTTTTAAAAGCCGCGTATTACGGGTATTGGCTTTAAAAAATGCATCAAATATATCGCCAAAAAATGGCACTAAGCCACCTATAAAATCAATGAGCATATTAATAATCATTTTACTCTTTATACGTTTACTCACACCTAAGCGCTGTACTTCTATTAGCACATAGCTTGATAAAATAAGCCCTGCTGCATCCCCTATTACGGGTATTAAGCCAATCACCGCCTCTAGCCCTATGTTAAATTTAGTAAAAGGGATGCCAATGCTGCTATCGGTATAATGACTAAATTTTTCCAAACGTTTTAATGTTGATTCATATTCAGCATGCGAGAGGTTAGTTTGAATATTTTTACTCATAATAGCTACTTTTTATGTGAGGTTATAATATATAAACACTAAGGATATTAATACTTAATGAATTATTAAAAACTAATGGAATACTTTCAACGATGAATTTAATATAAAAAATATTAGTACGCCTACAGAATAAATACGGAAACGTCTGCCCAAAATATAAAGTACCCTCGGGAGATTAATAATCTATAAAGACTACTTATATAAAAGAAAAGTGCTAGAGGAAGAATTGCTTACTTTAATTAGCAATTAAGGCACCTTATAAAAATAGGTACAGTTCACTTTACATACATTTTTTCTTAGTTAAAATCTAAGAAAATTATGCAAGGATTGCCTATGAATAAATCTATTTATTTACCTCGATTCGCCATCCTGTTGATTCTTTTTTGTGCTATTGTTTTTCCGGCCCTTAGTCAAGGAGAAGATATGTTTAGCTGGTTCAGAAAAAAGAAAGAAGTATTTTTAAGCCCTGAAGTCAACGGCGTCGTCACTGAAAATGGCATACCGATTGCTGATTTAGAAATAATACGTTCATTAACATATATTGATGGCGTTGAACGACTTGATTCTGTAATGACAGGAGATGACGGACGCTTTCATTTATCAAAGAAAACTATACTTTCTTCTATCCCGAATAAATTAATTTCCGAAGACCGTGTCCACCAGAAGATTTTTATTCGTAAAGATAACAACTTAGTTATTGGTTTGTGGGGAGCCACACAACCTGGCATTTCAGAGTTACCTGAATTCACCAAAAAGCTTGATTTTTTAAAGTGTGAAATAACTAATCAATTGGTCAGATTTGAATTTAAAAATAACACCAATAAATACCTCAATAGAACTGCAACAAGCATTTGCAGATGGGATGAAGATTACAACCCTACATGGGTTATGGAAAACGGTGAAGAAAAGTACGAAATCCATAATGGCGATTTAAATGATTTAACAGAACGTTTTACAGGGAAGAAGGTTGAACTATGAATAAAACAATATCACCAAGCACAGCTGCTTCTGTCGCAAATAGAGTTTATGATATAAGAAAAAGTTATGACTTCAGCGGAGAGTTTCATAATGACTTTGTGAGAAACTTTAAAGTGACTAACAATCAAATTCAGGGGGTTAGTGGTGGGCTAATAAATCAGCTTTTGAACCGTACGACAGGCTTCGCTTTAACTGCTGAAGGTGTTTCATCACAATTCAAAAACCACCATATTATTGGCATTCGTGGAACCGTATTTGCCTGTTTAGAGCGCAGTTGATAGTTTATTAAGGTCGAGAGATTAAATCATGTGCAAATTCTGTTTTTTAATAATATTGCACTAGAACAGCCTCTAAACACTAACCTTTACAAAGCTTTTGAGCTCAATTAATATTGAGAAAATATATGCAAGGATTGCTTATGAATAAATCTAGCTATAGCCCTCGATTCATTATCTTATTTATTCTTGTTTGCCTTATTATTTTCCCAGCCATTAGCCAAGGAGGAGATATGTTTAGCTGGTTCAAAAAGAAAAAAGAAGTATTTTTAAGCCCTGAAGTCAATGGTGTTGTTACAGAAAATGGCACACCAATTGCCAACTTAGAAATAATACGATCGTTAATGTATTTAGATGAGATTGACCGTCGTGACACTGCAATTACCGATGCAGATGGGCGCTTTCATTTTCCCAAAAAAACAATTTTTTCCTCAATTCCGAATAAACTTATCGTTGAAAACCGTATTTCCCAAGAAATCTTTATTGAAAATAATGACATCTTAATTCCTCTTTGGATTGCCACTCAATCAGGTATTGATGAAGTTACTGAGTATAGTAAAAAACTATCAATTTTAAATTGTGAAATAACCAATTCTCACGTTGTATTTGAGTTTAGAAATCAAAAGAATATACACCGTAACTATGTAGCACAAAGCATTTGCCGATGGGAAGAAGACTTTTTACCTTATAAGCTTTTAAGAGATGGTAAAGAGTACCTGATAAATAACTACGACCTAACAGATTTAACTGAAAGACAAAAGGAAGATTGACATGGAAAAAGTCCAAGCAATATTACCCCCAAATATAGCTGCCACTATAGCAGCCAGAGTTTATGATATAAGAACCTCTTCCTCATTTAAAGAAGAATTATGACGAAGTTTTGACACAGATTTTAAACTCACCAACAACCAAATTAAAGGCGTTAGTGGTGGCTTAATCAATCAGCTCCTAAACCGCACTACAGGTTTCGCTTTGACTGCAGAAGGTGCATCACAACAATTTAAAGGCCACCATATTATTGGTATACGTGGCACCGTTTTTACCTCCTGCGCCGACTGGTTAACAAACCTAAATGTAGCTATTACCCATGGCCCTAAAAACTTAGAAGTCCATTCTGGCTTTGAGAAAGCCTTTACCAGCATGAAGCCGATGTTTGCAAGTTACGTCAAGCAGCATAAACCTAAGTGTTTGCACCTTGTTGGTCATAGTTTAGGTGGTGCGATTGCCCAACTCACAGCAATATGGGCAAGTGAGCAAGGTATTCCCACTAATTTATATACTTTTGGTGCGCCGAGGGTCGTGCTGAATCATTCGGTACATTCAGCTGCTCACAATGTTGGCCAGTATCGTGTAACGCATGGCGCTGATCCTGTACCCTGCGTACCAGCTTGGCCATTTAGTCATACCTCAGGTGAATACCAAACGGCGATGAATGAAGGGTCTTTTTTTAATATTGGTGCGCACTCTATGGAAGAAGATACACCAGGTTATGCTAATACCGTGGCTGCATACAAAGATTATGGAAGTATGGAAAGTTCACTAAAAACTCTTCACTATAATCATACGGTTTTAAAATATGCTATGCGCTATAACGTAACATTCTCACTTAGATGGCAACGAATAATTACAGACGGCTTAATAACTTTTTTAAAGAAAACAGGACAATACGCTTTTATTTCTATCCAAGCAGGTTTAGGCCTTGGTCTAACTTTCTATGATACGCTTGCTCGATGTTTATTTGATTCTGTAGTCAAATTTGTAGAATTAACTGAAGAGTTAAAAGGCTTAATTGGTCATATGCTTGCATTTGTAGGAAAAAAAACTTACGAAGTCAAAGAACTAAGCAAACAGTTCATCAGGTGGGTGCTCGGTTTGATGATCAAAAAGCTTTATATGGTAGCAAAACAGGCAATTGATCTTATTTAAATTAAAATGAGCGCGGTTCGTAAAACCTAACCGCGCTCCCAGTAATGACTTAAACAGAGCCGTTAATTGGCCCATGCTTGTGGTTTACATGAGGGTTTTGCCCGCGTTGACGCAGTAAATGATCCATTAATGTAATAGCCATCATTGCCTCAGCAATAGGAATTGCACGAATACCAACGCACGGGTCATGACGACCTTTGGTGATCATCTCAACCGCTTCGTTGCTGGTATTAATGCTCTTACCTGGAATAGTAATACTTGATGTTGGTTTAAGCGCGATAGAAGCAATAATATCTTGCCCTGTAGAAATACCGGCAAGTACACCACCCGCATGGTTTGATGTAAAACCTTCTGGGGTTAACTCATCGCGATGCTCTGAGCCTTTTTGCTCTACTACATCAAAGCCATCACCAATTTCAACGCCTTTAACGGCGTTAATGCTCATTAGTGAGTGCGCAATTTCAGCATCTAATCGGTCAAATACTGGTTCGCCTAACCCTACAGGAACATTGCTCGCCACTATCTTAACTTTAGCGCCTACAGAGTCACCTTGTTTTTTTAGGTCACGCATGTACTCGTCAAGTGCTTCTAGTTTGCTTGCATCAGGGAAAAAGAATAAGTTGTTTTCAACTTCATCCCAATCGTAACTTTCGGCTTTTATTGGCCCAAGCTGACTTAAGCATGCTTTTACTTCAATACCATGAAACTGCTTTAAATATTTTTTAGCAATTGCGCCTGCCGCTACACGGATTGCTGTTTCGCGAGCAGAAGAACGACCCCCACCGCGATAATCGCGCAGGCCGTATTTATGCCAATAGGTGTAATCGCCATGACCTGGGCGAAATACGTCTTTAATTTTGCCGTAATCTTGCGAGCGTTGATCGGTATTTTCAATCAATAAACCAATACTAGTGCCTGTGGTTTTACCTTCAAAAACGCCTGCTAAAATTTTTATTTGATCGCTCTCACGGCGCTGCGTTGTATAACGGCTTTGCCCTGGTTTTCTACGATCTAAATCAATTTGTAAATCAGCCTCTGTGATCTCAAGGCCTGCGGGAGTACCATCAACTACGCCGCCTAATGCAACGCCGTGGCTCTCACCAAAGGTGGACACTTTAAATAACTGCCCTATGCTATTACCTGCCATTAACTTTCCTCATTCCTAATGACTACCAAAGTAGCCGAGCACAATTGGCTCGGCCTTAAAGTTTATTTTGCAAAATACGCGTCAAGCTGGGCTTTACTAATTACAAAAACACCTAACCCACCTTGTTCAAATTCAACCCACTCAAACGGTGCGCCCGGATATAGTGCATCCATATGTACCATAGAGTTACCAACTTCTACAAATAACAAACCGTTATCAGTTAGATGCTCGCTTGCTTCGCTTAAAATTGTGCGAGTAACATCGAGACCATCGTGTCCCGATGCTAAACCAAGCTCTGGCTCATGATGAAATTCACGCGGTAAATCAGCCATATCTTCGGCATCAACATACGGTGGGTTTGCAACTATCAGGTCATATTTTTGACCTGGTACGCCGCTAAATACATCGGATTGAATAGGTAATACTCGTTCACTTAACATGTAATCGCTAATATTTATATCAGCTACCTCTAGTGCTTCATACGAAATATCTACTGCATCTACTTGCGCGTCTTCAAATGCTTGTGCAAGCGCAATAGCAATACATGCAGAGCCCGTACATAAATCTAAAATTCTATTTACCGATTGCGGCTCTTCTAGCCATGGTGCAAATCTGTTAGCAATTAATTCTGCAAAGGGTGAGCGAGGAATCAATACACGTTCATCAACATAAAACGGCATACCAGCAAACCATGCTATGTTTGTTAAATAAGGTACTGGGGTACAATCGTTAATACGCTCAGCTATTAGCCCTGCAAGTTGGTTTTTTTCTGTACTTGTTAAACGCGCGTGCATTAATTCTTTTGGCGCATCCACAGGTAAACTAAGCGCAGGAAGTAACAAGCTTACGGCTTCATCCCATGCGTTATCGGTACCATGTCCAAAAAATATACCACTACTTGCAAATTGGCTTGTAGTCCAACGTAACCAGTCATGTAAAGTTGACAGTTCTGCAACAGCTTCTTCAAGTGTTGCTTCTTCTATTTGTAAATCACTCATATATTTTACCTGTATTAGCTTACTGACTGTTTTAATCTTTAAGACGATTGCATTGCCTATATTGGCTGGGCAAATTACAATTGCACTTCATTTGATATTGTACCGCCTTTTGCGTTGCGTTTTTACGTTTTTTTGTTTAGGTAATAGTTATGAAAAAAGACACTCCATCACAATCTTCCCTAAGCAACGACGACATAGACTTATTTCGTCAAACAATCACAGGCGCTAAGGTATTTAAACAAGATACTCATCGTTTTGATACAAAGCCTAAGGTGTCACAAGCAAAGCAATTTGCCCAGCAAAAAAAACAGGCACAATCTGAATTTTATTTCTCAGATGAGTATATTCCCGATATTGATACCCATGGCACCGTAAATTACGTAAAAGAAGGTGAAGATACCTTTTTACCTAAACAGTTGCGCCGTGGTGATTTTGCACCCGATTTAACCCTTGATTTACATGGATTAAATAAAGAAATAGCCAAAGATGAACTGGCCGGGTTAATACACGAATGTAAAAAGCGCCATTATTACTGCGCTTGTGTAGTGCACGGTATTGGAGGCGGCATACTAAAGCATAAAATTCCTCAATATTTAGTGCAGCACCCAGACGTAATTGCAATGCACCAAGCCCCATTAGAATATGGCGGTAAAGGCGCGGTGCTTATTTTAATTAATTTACCGCAAAGCGATGAATTTAGACGCTAAATAAGGACATAAACCAGTGCATATTTTTTCAATTATATTCCCGCTAATTTTTATAGTTGCACTGGGTTATGGCTGTTGCCGAGTTAAGTTTTTTACCGAGCAACACATAGCAGGACTAAGTAAATTTACTTTTTATGTCAGTTTACCTGCTTTTTTAATACTCAATATGTCGCAAATAAACCTGCAGCAAAGCATTAGTTCTGGGGCATTTTTGAGTTTTTATATCCCGGTTTTATGCGTATTTGGGCTCGGTATTTTAATTGATCGTTTTTATTTAAATAAGCCATACCCTAATAAAAAGGTCATAAACTATCAACAGCATAGCGTATTTGGTTTAGCGGGTAGTTATTCAAATATGGTATTGGTAGGCATTCCCATTGTAATAGCATCGCTTGGTAAAGAGATGATAGCGATTGCATTTATGATCATCACTTTTCACAGCACATTATTATTTGCACTCACCTTTTTAATTGGCGCAAAGGGAAATGCTAAAGACTTCTCGTGGTACAACTTTGCAAAAAGTATGGTGTTAAACCCAATTGTACTGAGTATTGGCTGTGGTTTAATTATTAATGTATCGGGGATAACGCTGTTTGATAATTTAACCAAGGGTATCGATTTACTGGCAAAACCAGCTATTCCATGTGCTTTATTTGTATTAGGGGCCAATTTAGTATTTTATAAAATTGCCTCAAATTGGCTGCCTGCGCTTGTATCTTCCATATTAAAAATACTTATTTTGCCTGCCGGTGTATTTTTTGCCGCAACATATATTTTTCAATTAGATGAACAAATAAGAAATGTACTTGTGCTACTTAGCGCATCACCCGTTGGGGTTAACGCATACCTTATTGCGAGTCAATTAAAGCAGCACCAAGCGACACTTGCAGGAACCGTAGTGCTATCTACTATATTATGTATGCTAAGCTTCACCTTTTGGCTAGCTATACTCTTGTAGCGTTACAAGCCGCCTGAAACATCAATAAAACTTCCCGTAGTGAATGAAGCATCACTAGAGGCTAAAAAGTAGATTGCTTTAGCAACTTCCTCTACCTTACCACCTCTACCAAGCGGTAGCCTATGCTTTAAATTATCAACCCTATTGGGCTCACCGCCATCTGCGTGCATATCTGTATAAATCAGCCCTGGGCGAACGCAATTAACTCTTATGTTACGCGTAGCAACTTCTTTTGCTAAACCAATTGTTAATGTGTCTATGGCCCCTTTTGAAGCGGCATAATCTATATACTCGTAAGGCGCACCTGTTTTAGCAGCTCCCGATGATACATTTACTATACTAGCACCACTTAACATTCTTTTTAGCGCTTCTCGACTACATAAAAATGCGCTTGTTATGTTTGTACTCAGAATATGGTTTATACGCTCTGCGTCCATTTCTAGTAAAGTCATTTGACCTTTTAATATACCTGCATTGTTTACCAATACATCGAGGCGGCCAAAGGTTTCATCTATAAATAAGAATAAAGCCAACACATCAGGCTCATACGATACGTCAGCTTTTACGCCAAACATCCTTATTTTTTCTGCCACTAATCGTGCGCTTGCTTCGTCAGCTTTATAGTTTATACAAACACTATACCCTTGCTCTGCAAAATATAATGCTGTTGCAGCACCTATCCCACGGCTTGCTCCGGTTATAAGTACTACAGGAGATTTAGTCATTTAGGTTATTATTCTTTTAAAGCTGCAACTACTGAAATTTCAACAAGTAGTGCATCACGTGCCATTTTAGCCTCTACACATGCTCTTGCTGGTGCATGTCCCTCTGGTACCCATGCATCCCAAACCGCGTTCATATCTGCAAAATATTCCATGCTCTTTACATAAATAGTCGCACTAAGCATATGTTCTTTTGAACTTCCTGCTTCATCAAGCAGCGCCTCTACTTTATCGAGCATAGTTTTAGTTTGTTCTTTAATATCTTTTTGTGCGTCAGCGCATACTTGCCCACATAAATACACAGTTCCATTATGTTTTACAATGCGGCTCATACGCGCACCTGTTTGAAGGCGTTCAATAATCATTTTTACTTCACTCAATTATTTAGACGTTTGCAGGGGCATTAATACTTAAATAACTACTGCGCTGAGTTTGCTCATCGTAGTTAATTACAGCAACTGCACCTGTATTAAAAATTGGCATATTGCCTGGGCTCAACTGGTCAACTAAATAGCTAACAATTGGCATATGAGAAACTACAAGCCACGTTTTACACTCGGGATGTGTAGCGATAAGGGTTTCGAGATAATCTGCGGCAACTTGCGGCTTCCCTTGTGGAATAACATCAGACGTTGTCTCGCTAAATGTAAAAGCATTATTTTTAGCTACGCCATTTGCCGTTTGCTGTGCGCGAATGTAAGGGCTAACTAACAGCGCATCTGGGTGGAAATTTTTATTGAGCCAAATACCCATTTTTTCAGCTTCGTCATGCCCTATTTGGGTTAAATTTCTAGCCGCATCATCAGCCTGCATTGGAGCAGCTTCGCCGTGGCGCATTATTAGGATTGTTTTCATAAAAAATCAACCGATTAAAGAATATAAAACAGTAGCCAGTTTGCCCATTTGTCCGCTATATTAACAACATAAACCTATTTATTTCTTAAATAGTTCTTTCATGAGATTCAGGTAATTCTTTAAGCTGCATTTCGCTTTCCTGAAGCCATCATCTGTTGTTAACAAGTAAACGTTTAGTTTCAGGAGCATCATTTGAATATCAGTCGCAATGATAACAGAGCATACCGCGCCATTACACTGGACAATGGTCTAAAAGTACTATTAGTGCAAGATAAAGATTCAACAAAAGCGGCTGCATCTATGGCAGTAAATGCAGGACATTTTGACGATCCCCTTGATAGGCAAGGCTTAGCACACTTTTTAGAGCATATGCTTTTTTTAGGCACAGACCAATATCCTGATTCAGGCAGTTTTAATAATTTTGTCTCGCAAGCTGGCGGCAACACAAATGCGTGGACCGGCACAGAGCACACCTGTTACTTTTTCGATATTAACAACCAAGAATTTGAAGAGGCTCTTGCACAATTTAGCCGTTTTTTTATTGCACCTTTATTAAACCCCGCAGAAACAGAAAAAGAACGCAACGCGATTGAGGCCGAGTTTAAGCTAAAAATAAAAGATGATGGCCGCCGCATTTACCAAGCACATAAAGAAACAGTCAACCCTGCACATCCATTTGCTAAATTTTCGGTCGGTAACCTACAAACCTTAGCAGATCGAGAACGTTGTATTAGCGATGAGCTGCGTGACTTTTTTAATAATCATTATCAAGCACAGTGGATGACATTGGTCATATGTGCAAATGAAACACTAGACACGCTACAGAGTTGGACTCAAACCTATTTTGCCGCGATCAATGGTAATAAAAAGCTTAGAAAGCCCGAAATAAGCGAGCCACTTTATCGTAAACAAGATTTAGGTAAGGTATTACACATTGAACCTCACAAACATATGCAAAAGCTTATTGTTAGTTTTGCTATGCCAAATATTGATGACTTTTATCGCCATAAAACAGTGAGCTTTATTGCCCACTTATTGGGCTATGAAGGTGCGGGTTCGCTTTATTCAATTTTAAAAGAGCAAGGCTGGATCAATGCGCTTTCTGCTGGTGGTGGTATTAATGGCAGCAACTTTAAAGATTTTAATATTAGTTTAGCCCTAACTGATGAAGGAATTGAATACTTTGAAGACATTATTGAAATGGTCTTTGAATACATTTGCCTAATTAATAACAACACTGAAAAGCTACCGCGTTTATACCAAGACAAAAAAAACCTTTTACAAATTGCATTCGATAACCAAGAAAAATCGCGCTTAATTGATTGGGTAAGTAACTTAAGCATTAACATGCAACATTATGACGAAGCCAATTACGTGCAAGGCGATTACCTAATGGAAGGCTTTAAAAAAGCCACCCACGAAATGGCTATGCAATGGTTAACGCCGCATAATATGCGTATTGTGCTAATACATCCAGATGTAGAGCCAGAGCACAAAACGGCTTGGTATAATACTCCTTACAAAGTTGAACAAGTATCGCAAAGCTGGCTTGACGCGCTGAGCGATATTAATAAGCCTTTGGCCGAAATGCTATTGCCTACTGCCAACCCTTATTTAACAAAAGAAGTCATACTTTACGATGTTGAAAAACCTCAAACAAAACCTGAGTTACTTGTTAAAGAACCTGGTTTTGATTTTTGGTTTAAACAAGACAACACCTTTCGCGTAGCTAAGGGCCATTTTTATTTAGCCATGGACTCAGACTTTGCCGTTAAAGACGTAAAACACATGGCACTTACTCGGCTATTCACCGATTTATTTATGGATAGTGTTGGTGAGCAGTTTTATCCGGCAGAATTAGCCGGCCTTAGTTACCATTTAACATCGCATCAAGGCGGATTGACGCTTCATACAGCTGGGCTTTCATCTAGCCAACTAGAACTAGTTGATCAATTAATAGATGCTTTATTTAATGTAGAAATTTGTGCAAAACGTTTTGCTGAATATAAAAAGCAGTTAGTAAGACATTGGCGTAACAGTAATCAAAATAAACCGGTGAGTGAGCTATTCAGTATTTTAGGCGCTAAAATAATGCCATGGAACCCAAGACCAAGTGAACTTGCATCGGCTTTAAAAAACACATGTTTTCAGCAATTTAATGAATTTAGAACAGACTTTTTTAAAGCACTGCACGTAGAGTCATTCTTACATGGTAACTGGCAGCAAAATGACGCCATTGCCTTTCAAAAGAAAGTAGCTGATCACTTAAGGCATGCCACCATAATTGAAGATTTGCGCCGCCCACTATTTGAAATTCAAAAAGTGACACGTTACGAGCTAGAACTCCCGTGTAGCGACCACGCAATGGTTATTTATTACCAAGCGCAAACAGATAGCGTGACCGAAAAAGTAAAGATGATGGCACTTAATCACTTAATTAATCAAGATTACTTTAATGAACTACGAACCACACAGCAGCTCGGTTATTTAGTAGGTGCAGGTTATGCCCCTTTTAACACTCGAGCTGGTATGGCGTTTTACATTCAATCGCCTAAATTTGATGCCAAAACATTATTGCGTCGACATAATAGTTTCATTAACAATTACCTTGAAAATATTGATGCGCTTGACGAGCAAAACTGGCAACAACAAAAGCACGGGTTAAGTACGCATATTGCCGAAAAAGATAAAAACCTACGTCTTCGTTCTCAGCGTTTATGGTTAGCTATTGGTAATAGAGATCATGAGTTTCATATGCAGCAACGACTCTTAGAGGCACTAAATGCACTGACTCTAAAAGATTTAAAAGCATATGCGCTTACATTATTTAATGAAGATAGACCAAGGTATGAGCTATTAAGCTCGGCAAAAGTGAATAAATCTCAAAATATGCCCCTTTGCTCGCAATCTCTTTGACTCTAGGTTGAGCTTGTTTTAAATTATCATTTGTAAATTAGAAGTAATAAAACAAATGATAAAAACAACAATAATAAAATTAAGCATGCTTGTAGTACTTGCTTACTCATTTAAGCTTTTTGCTTTTGAGTCTTCATTTAATTACAACTCAGACAATATCCTCATACTAGCAAGCGCTATTATAGCGCTTGCTTTACCGTACCTGTTATTTGTTATTTATAAGCTTAGACGTTCACGCCGCCAACTTCGCCTCTCTGAAAAACGCCTTAAAAGCACCGTTGAAGGCAGCGGTGATACACTTTGGGACTGGAATATTAAAACAGGCGAAGTTATTCGTATTAACGACAAATACTTAATGGACTCAACAACGTTGATGGGTTTTCCGCCAAATAAAGGTCTTATACACCCTCACGACATAAACAACGTTGAACATTTATTAAAAGTCCATTTTGCTGAGCAATCTGCTTTTTTTGAAGCAACCTATCGAATTAAAGATACATTTGGTCGCTGGCATTGGGTTCTTGACCGCGGGAAAATAATTGAAAAAGATGCCAATTTATCTCCCCTAAGAATGACCGGCACTGTACGCGATATTTCACAGCTAAAATCCACTGAAGAGCGCTTAAACCTTTTTGCTAAATGCGTAGAGTCGCTCACTGATGCACTCGCTATTTACGACAAAAACTTTAAATTAGTCGATATAAATCCCAGCTTTTTAACTTTATTTGGTGGCGTGCGCGAGCAATACCTAGGCAAAGGCTTCAGTCTATCTGGGTATGAGCAAAGCTATACAGATAAAATTATTGACATTGTTAAAGAGCACGAACACATTCAGCAAGAAGTAAAACTACGTAATAGCGAGCGAGTTTTATTGCCAATCGAAATTTCGATAGATGAAATTAAAAACGATCAAAATCAAATAACTAATTATGTAATTGTTTACTCGGATCTAACTGAGCGAAAAAAAGCTGAGTCGCAACTGCATAATTTATCAAACCGAGACCGTACAACGAGTCTCCCTAACCGAAACTTATTTTTTACTGACCTACAAAAGCTTGTAAAACTAAATTCTCATCATGCTCTTTTAGTGTTTGATTTAGATAACTTTAAAAAAATTAACGACTCATTAGGCCATCAACTTGGCGACAGTTTATTAGCTAAATTAGCGATGCGTTTAAACAAATTAACACGAGAAAACGATGTGTTTTATCGTTTAGGTGGTGATGAGTTTGCACTCGTTATGTCAGACACCAACGACATACATGTCATCACGCGTATGGCAAAACAGTTTTTAGCTGCTATTGCCACCCCATTTAAAATGGCTGGCCACGAACTGGCAATTACCTCTAGTGTTGGCATTGTGTTATTTCCCGAAGATGGTAATACACCAGAGCTTTTATTAAAAAATGCCGATACCGCGATGTATCACGCTAAAAAGAAAGGTAATAGCTACTTATTTTTTAACGACACCATGAACCGCCAAGCAGTTAAGCGCCTACAAATAGAAAATTTAATGCGCTTTGGTTTAAAAGAAGATCACTTTGAAGTGTATTACCAACCTAAAATGAATATTCGAACCGGAAAACTAACCGGTATGGAAGCATTGGTACGCTTTATCACACCTAAAAAAGGTATTATTAGCCCAGGTGTATTTATACCTATAGCCGAAGAAACCGGACAAATAATTGAAATTGGTGAAGTCGTTTTAAATAAAGCCTGTCGAGATGTAAAAAAATGGCTAGATGATGGCTTATTTAGCGGCCGAGTGGCTGTTAACTTATCAGCAAAGCAATTTAGCTTACCTGATTTAACCTCGCGTATTGATGTCATTTTACAAAAAAATGAACTGCCTTCTTATTTTTTAGAACTAGAGATAACCGAAGGCACTGTAATGGATGATCCTAAAGATGCTATAGCTATTATGCGTTCTTTAAGCGCGCGAGGTATTCATTTAGCAATGGATGACTTTGGCACGGGCTACTCTTCTTTAGCGTATTTAGAGCAATTTCCGCTTAATACTTTAAAAGTAGACAAAGCATTTATAGATGATATGAAAACTGAGCGTGGCCGCAATATGGTCGACTCAATCGTCACCATTGCACATAACTTAGACTTACATGTTGTTGCAGAAGGCGTAGAGCAAGCAGATCAAATAGAAATACTTAAAAAACTAAACTGTGAAACGGTTCAAGGGTATTACTACTCTAAACCATTATCAAAAGACGAATTTACTGAGTTTTTAAAACAACAACAAACCAAAGCAGCGCCTAGTTTAATTACAAAGCAAAAAAAAGCGATTTCAATCGTTAATTAAGGGCGCCAAACACACCCACTAAAGCCTATATTGCGCAGTAAAGCTCTGCGATAATGTAGGTTAAACAAACACCATGCTAAAGGTCCTAAGGCCCCACCTAACAATAACCAGCGCTTTACTGGCATGCCTTTTTTAATGGCTTCAAAATACATCACAGCAATAAATAAACAGCTTATTAAAGCAAATAACAAAGCTACTCCCCTTATTTAATAGCTCAAAAATAAGGCAGCAGTTTAACTACAATAAAATAAAATTTAAAGCTCTGTACAACTTAAAATTTAGTGAAGAGATTTACTTACACTTTAAAACACTCAACTATTGAATGTATTGTTCTCAAGCAAGCGTTTTCAGTCAAAGAAAGCGAATTTAATAACCAAAAACGCTCTATTGTAAGTTAATTAACGCAGCTGTCGGCATGCAAAGGTGTTATTTAATCGTTTCAGGTAATTGCTCCTGAAATTGTTTCAATTCCTGCATCCATAAAGTCGTATATCAGAGATGTTTAACGTAATTAGCGTCAGATTTAATCTTTCAGATTGACTAAATATTATTGCCAATTGGAATTAATTGAGCAAATTAGTATAAGTATTACGCAGATTAATATTAGCAAATGTTGAATATAAAAAAGGCCAGAAGTTTGCACCTCTGGCCTTTCGTTTGTTCTATAAAAAACTAAATAGATTAGCTAATTATTAAAGCTCTTTTTCAACTTCATCAAATAAAGCAGTGATGTTTTGCTCTGGTTCTTTGGTCGCTAAGCTAACAACAACAATTGCAATACTTGCTAAAATAAAGCCAGGTACAATTTCGTACATGTAGCTGCTCAAGCTTTGTCCATCAATAGTAAATGGAGAATATATCCAAACCAATACCGTTCCAGCACCTACTAACATACCCGCTAGCGCACCTTCAAAGTTCATACGCTTCCAGTAAAGGCTAAATAATACAAGTGGACCAAATGCAGCACCAAAGCCCGCCCACGCGTTACTTACTAAACTTAAGATTGAGCTATCTCTGTCGTATGCAAGGTAAATTGCACATATAGCAACAGCTGCAACACTAATACGACCAACAGTTACAAGCTCTGTATCACTTGCTTCTTTGCGTAAAAATGTTTTATAAAAATCTTCAGTTAAAGAACTTGAACTAACCAGTAATTGTGAAGAAATTGTACTCATAATTGCAGCTAAAATTGCAGCTAGCAAAAAGCCAGCAATTAATGGGTGGAATAAAAGCTCTGAAAGAATTAAGAAAATTGTCTCAGGATCATCAACAACAATATTATTTTCGTATGTGTAAGCTGCACCAAATAAACCAGTGCCTACAGCACCGATAGCGGCAACTATCATCCACGTCATACCAATACGGCGAGCTGTTGGCATATCTTTAACACTGCGCACAGACATAAAACGAACAATAATATGTGGCTGACCAAAGTAGCCTAAACCCCAAGCCATTGCTGAAATAATGCCTAATGCAGAGCCCGCGCCTATCCAGTTAAGCATATCTGGGTTTACGCTGTGTAAGGTAGACTCAAGTGGTTGTTCTAGTAAAGAATATGCAACCGTTGGCACTAAAATAAGTGCAACAAACATAATACAACCTTGCACAAAGTCAGTTAAGCTCACAGCTAAGAAGCCGCCAAATAAAGTGTATAAAACCACAACACCTGTTGTGATATAGAGGCCCATCTCGTAACTTAAACCAAATGAACTTTCAAATAATTTACCTCCGGCCACAACGCCTGACGAAGTATAAAGAGTAAAGAAAACAATAATTACCACAGCAGATACAACACGTAGTAAGTTAGATTTGTCGTTAAAACGGTTTGAGAAGTAATCCGGGATGGTGATAGAGTCGTTAGCTTTTTCTGTGTATACACGCAATCTAGGTGCAACTAACAGATAGTTAAGCCAAGCGCCAATTACAAGTCCAATAGCAATCCAGGTACTGCTAAAGCCAGTAACAAACATCGCGCCTGGTAGACCCATTAAAATCCAACCACTCATGTCTGACGCACCAGCTGATAGCGCCGCAACACTTGGTGAAAGACTTCGTCCACCTAACATATAACCAGAGACATCACTTGTAGATTGTTTATATGCATATAGTCCGATACCTAACATTACAATAAAGTATAACGCTAGTGAAATAATCATTCCTGTTTCCAAATTAGCCTCCGCACAATAATTAAATAACAGGCTTTTAATCCGAATAATGACTCTTAAAGTTTTATAGTTAAGACACTATTGGGGTAAAAACCATTCTCGATGACTATATCATGCCTTTTAAGTAGATCTCCAACTAGTTACATTTTCTTGATTTAAAAATATTCATATTGCATATTTTTACATCAAAATAACAAAAACAAATTAAAATAAGTAAATAAAACCCCTAATTATTAATGATAACTTCTTAATCTCACTAATATTAGTAATGCTATTTTGAATCTTTTGCCATATATTATTACAATACCTACTGACATTACTTCTAACGGAACTGTTTATGTATTTTTACGCCGCGCGCCAACCTATATTAAATCGAGAAAAAGAACTCATTGGTTATGAGCTTTTATTTCGTGATGGCGTTGATAACGTATTCCCAGACATAGACGGAGATGAAGCAACAACTCGTTTAATTGAAGGTAGCCAATTTAACTTTGGTCTTGAAGATTTAACCGATAACAAGCCTGCTTATATTAACTTTACCTTAGAAACCTTGCTAAAAGGTTACCCTAGCATGCTAGGTAAAGATGCTGTTGTAGTAGAAATACTCGAAACCATACAGCCCGGCAAACGCTTATTAGCGATTGTTAAAGACTTAAAAGATAAAGGCTATACAATTGCATTAGATGATTACATTCATCAGCCAGTTTGGCGTCATTTCTATCCGTTTATAGATATTATTAAAATAGACTTTTTATCGTGCGATGTAGATACAATAAAAACCATAATTAACGATTTAAAACCGTATCCACATATTAAGTTACTTGCCGAAAAAGTTGAAACATACGACATATATGAGCAAGCATTAGATCTAGGCTTTGACTACTTTCAAGGGTTCTTTTTTTCAAAGCCTGAAATGGTGCAAAGTAAAGCGCTGCCACCTTCAGAGATGGCCTTAGCTGAGCTTTTATACGAAACTTCTAACGTTGATATGGATCTTAAAAAAATTACAGATGTTTTTGAGCGAGATGTAAATCTATCGTACAAGTTACTTCGTTATTCTAACTCAGCAGCATTCGCCCGACGCGCAGAGATAAGCACTATCAAACAAGCGCTTATTGTTTTAGGCGCTAACGAAATTAAAAAGTTATTATCGCTACTGTTTGCCGCACAAGTGTCTGCCGATAAACCTGTAGAGCTAATTAGGTTATCACTTACTCGTGCTCGCTTTGGTGAGCTACTTGCAATATCTCATGGTCAATTTAAAGATACCGGTATGGCTTTTTTAACCGGCATGATGTCGCTAATGGACGCCATATTAGATGAAAGCATGGAAAGCGTAATGAAAAAACTTCCCCTTTCTAACGATATTAAAGCGGCATTATTGGAAGATGAAGGGCTACTAGCTAAATATTTAAACCTTGTTAAATATTATGAGCAAGCAAATTGGGAAGCCGCTAATGCGCTTACTAAAGAGCTTAACCTTGGTGATAAAGTACCCGACGCCTATCATGAAGCCCTAGGCTGGGTAAGTGAGCAAATGCAGTTAATGGTTAACGAAAAATAACCTGCAGTTTGAAACTAAAAATGCCAGCATATTTGCTGGCATTTTAGTTATGGTTAGCTAAACACTTAAGCCATAATTACGCTTATAGACTTTCTAAGAAGTCTTCATCAAAGTCTTCAGGTTCTTCTTTGATCGGCGGGTTACCGTCATATAGTTCATAAATTTGACGCTGAAAATAAATATCTTTTACAAAAAGGTACGGATCAAGTGAATCATTTAATAAGCCTTCTTGAGGGATAAGTGACGCTCTAGCTTCTACAGCTTTTAATACAAACACTAAAATAGTTTGTGGTGTAGTAAGCGCTACTTCAGGTAAAACAAAGTTATCAACTACGTCACCTGTTAAGTTACGTGCAGTTGTTGGTCCCATTGCAGGCAGCATTAAATAGGCGCCGTCTCCTACGCCCCACACACCTAACGTTTGTCCAAAGTCTTCATCTACATGATTCAAACCTAGTGAACTGGCTACATCAAATATACCAAATATACCTACAGTTGAGTTCACTAAAAAGCGGGCGAGGCTCACACTTGCATTGCCTGGTTTACCTTGAAGGCCAGCGTTAATCATGTCCACTGGTGCTGAAATATTATCAGTGAAGTTCACAATTGAATTTCTAACCGGGACAGGCGTTACTTCAACGTACCCTACAGCGACAGGACGTAGAATGTAGGCATCAAGAACATCCATATTAAAGTCGTACAATGGACGGTTAATATTTTGTAGTGGATCTCGTTCATCCACTTTATTTTCTGGTACTTGCGCACAGCCTGCAAGTATCAGTAAACACAAAAAAGTAAAACTATGCTTTAACATCTAATGTCCTTAAGGTATTAATGTATCAATTGTAAGTGTGTAGTCACTTACATTTTCACGTGTTAGTTTATCTGAATGCCCTTCAAGCTCACCCGAGCTTGGCATAACCGATTCGTCTTTAGATATTCGCGCAGATATAACGATATCTTGTGCACTTGATAAGTTTAACCCAGCAACCATTGCATTCGCATCTGTTAATTGCACGCTCATTGGAAAGCTATACTCTTTAAGCTTTACAACAGCAAGCGGCATAGGCGAGCCCTGCGCTGCTTTTGCAAACACAAATAAAATACTATTTTCTGGTTGTTGCTGTTTAAGCTCATCAGTTAGTTTTACTGTTACGTTAATAACGCTTTGTGTTGTAACGGGTAAAACAGAGCCTTCTGCTTGCATTTGCTGTTCAATATCAGCGATACGACCTGCTATCATTTCATAACGTGTATCATTTTTTTGCATACTGGCAAGAAGCACTTCAAACGCAGCTTTAGCTTGAGGCCAATCTTTTCGCTCATAAGCTATTAACGCTAATAACGATATTGCATCTAAATTAGTAGGCTCAACTTTTAATACCTTTGAAAGCATACCCGCTGCACGGGTCATATTAGCTTCGCTGCCCTCTAGTAATAAAACTTGGCTGTAGCTTATTAACACTTGCATGTTATCGGGGTTCATCCGCAGTGCTTTATCAAACGACTGCTGCGCCATATCAAACTCATTAAGTGACATAGCAACGCGGCCTAATAACATCCAAGCAACTTCATCATCGCCTGTTTGGCTAAGCTTTGTTCTAAGTGCTAAAGCAAATGCTTGTAGCTCGTTTTGACTAAGTGGCTCTCCTTTTTGCATAACAGCACGTTCACCGTAATCAGCAAGATTGTCCATTGCATCATGCCATGCAGAAATTTGTTGCTCACTTCCGGTAAATGTATAAAACACACCGGTTAAAGCAATAACAAAAGCAGCACCCGTTAATGCAAATATACGGTTATTACCTTTGCTGTTTAACGATTTTTCAGGTGATAGTTCGTTAAGCAAACGGCGTTTTAACTCAATAACCGATTCATTATGATTTTTCAAATCTATACGTTGGTTATCTAAATCGGTTTGTAATTCAACTAAACGTTGCTCATATATACTGATAAGCTCAGCATTAGCGTTGTGCGTAATAGTTTGCACTCGCTCTTTTTGTAAAAAAGGTAACGCCACGAATGCGATAGCAATTAGTGTGAGTAAAGCAAAACACGCCCACATTAAAATCATTAACTTTGCTCCTGACGTTTGTTATCAGCGATTAGCTTTGCAAGCAATGCTTCATCGCTACTGCTCCACGTTTGCTTTACAGACGCTTTACGCTGACGAATTACAATAAAGCCAAAACCAATAATCACTATGAGTACTGGTAATACCCAAAGCACGAGCGTAGCCGGTGTAACAGGAGGATCGTAGTGAACAAAGTAGCCGTACCTATCAATCATGTAGTCAATTACTTCGTCTTTTGTTTTGCCCTCTTTTACAAGTACCAAAACTTTGTCGCGTAAATCTTTAGCAACAACAGCATCCGAATCAGCAATATTCTGATTTTGGCATTTAGGGCAGCGAAGCTCTTTAGTTAACTCTTCAAAACGCACTGCTTGCTCATTATTATCAAACTGATAACGATCAAGTTCAGCGTTTGCGGCCATGCTTATAAAAAAACTAAGGCTTAATAGAAAAAATCTCATTAATTTAGCTCCTGCATAACGGGTGCAAATTTAGCGCGCCATACCCGAGGATTTATATCGCCCGTATGATGCAGTAGTATCTTGCCATTTTTATCAACTAAAAATGTTTCTGGCGCACCCGACACGCCTAAATCAAGCGAAAGCGTTCGGTGCAAGTCTAAAATATTAAATTGGTACGGATCACCCGCGCGACCAAGCATATCTGTTACATCTGTGCGCAAAGCCTGCATATCAAATGGGCCATCAAAGTCAGCGTCGTAACCTTGTACATAATAAAGACCAATAATTTTAACGCCTTGCTCACGTAACTTAGTTAAATAGCCAAGCTCTACCAAACATGTTGGGCACCATGTGCCCCACACATTAAGTAAATACACCTCACCTTTTAACGACTCGTTAGTCCAGCGTTTGTCGTCTTGCATTAAATCAGGCAGTTTAAACGCTGGCATATCTTGGCCTAGTCGCCCAGTTTGAATCTCTCGCGGGTTTGCAAATAACCCTTGGTATAAAAATACACATACAAAAGCAAACACTAAAAGCGGTGCAATAGCTAAAAGTTTACGATTCATAAAGCACTCTCCGATTCAGCCTTACGCGCTGTTTTAGCTGATGTACGATAGCGTTTATCAAATAAAATCATAAACCCTGCGAATGACATAAGTACACCACCAATCCAAATCCAGCGAACAAATGGTTTATGGTAAATTCGAAGTGACCATCCATCGCCGCTAAGCTGTTCACCTAACGCTAAATATAAATCACGTTTAAAACCAGCATCTATTGCAGCCTCGGTCATAAATTGCATTCCGATATCATATTTACGTTTTTCTGCGTGTAAGCGTGTTACTAGCTCATTATTTTTAAGAACTGATACAACGCCTGCATGACCACTGTAGTTTGGCCCTCTAATAGTCTTAACGCCATCAAAGCGATATTCATATTCGTTAAGCTGAGCTATGTCACCTGGTTTCATTGATACATCGCGTTCAACTGAATAAGCAGACGTAAGTGATACACCAGCAATAATAAATGCAATACCAATGTGCCCAAGCACCATAGCCCAATAACTTACAGTAAAGCGTTTTAACCCTTCTATTAAGGTGCCATGCACAGCTGCTTTGGTGTAAATATCAATCCCTGTTGATACAGCAACCCAAACTGCAAGCGTTGTCGCTAATAATGTAAGTGGCTTTACGAGCTCGTAACTTGAGAATAACCAAGTGCAGGTTATTACTACACTTGCTAATACACCCATTAAAATTTTGTTTTGCAAAAAAGCCCATTTATTTTGCTTCCAGCGTAAAAATGGCCCTATTCCCATTAAAATAGCGAAAGGCACTAATAAAATTGCAAACATTTTATTAAAAAACGGTTCGCCAATAGAAATGCTACCTAAGCCCATTTCTTTATGGACCATAGGTAATAGCGTACCTAACATAACAATTAATGTAGCAACCACTAAAAATATATTATTAAGCCACAATGCGACTTCGCGAGATACAAACTTGTACCGACCTTCGCTGTATACCTGCGATACACGCAGTGCATACAAGGCTAAGCCGCCACCGACAACAACACCTAAAAAGGCGAGTATAAATAAGCCCCTATCAGGATCTGTAGCAAACGCATGCACCGATACAATAATGCCCGAGCGCACAATAAAGGTGCCTAACAAGCTTAATGAAAAACCAGCTATTGCTAATAATACCGTCCAGGATTTAAATATACCGCGTTTTTCGGTTACGCTTAACGAGTGCAGTAATGCGGTGGCTACAAGCCAAGGCATCAGCGCTGCATTTTCTACTGGATCCCAAAACCACCAGCCGCCCCAGCCAAGCTCCGAATAAGCCCACCAACTGCCAATAGTAAGACCTAGGCCTAAGAACCCCCAAGCGGTCATTGTCCATGGGCGTGACCATTTAGCCCACGTGTTATCAAGCTTGCCTGTTAAAAGTGCGGCAATAGCAAAAGAAAAAGCAACCGATAGCCCAACATAACCCATGTACAGTAATGGAGGATGAATAATCATTCCTGGGTCTTGAAGTAGCGGGTTTAAATCGCGCCCTTCAACCGGAAAATAAGGTAATAAACGCTCAAAAGGGCTTGAAAGTAATAAGGTGTACATCATAAAACCTACACCTAAAAACCCAAGCACACCAAGTACACGCGCACGTAGTACCCACGGCAGCGATTTAGATCGCACAGCGACCGCTGCGGTCCACCCTGCTTGCATAACTAGCCACAATAAAATGGCGCCTTCATGGCCACCCCAGGTAGAGGTAACTTTATAATACCAAGGTAATGTACTACTAGAATGATACGCCACATACGATACGGTAAAATCATCCGTTAAACTGGCATAAATAAGCGCTGCAAACGAAAGTAGTACAAAAGCAAATTGCCCAACAGCTAATGAAGGGGCTGCACGCATTAAACGAAGATTACCGGTATGCGCGCCCCAAAGCGGAAAAATACACAGTAAAACGCTAAGCACCATGGCAAGCGTTAAAGAAAAATAACCAAGTTCTGGGATCATATTAACTACCGCTATCTAGGTTGTATTTTGGTTTTTCGTGCTTGATGCCTTTTACTGCTTCAGCAACTTCTGCTGGCATGTATTCTTCATCATGCTTTGCAAGCACCTCAAAGGCCTCAATTACATTAGGTTCAACTAAAACACCTTGCGCTACAATCCCTTGCCCTTCGCGAAATAAGTCTGGCAAAATGCCCTGATAGCGAACCGTTACTAATGGGCCTGTATCAATGAGCTTAAAACTTACTTGTAAACTTTGCTCGTTTCGATCAACAGTGCCAGGCACGACCATACCGCCAATTCTTAACTTTTGACCTATATATGGCTTTTCTTTATTTGGGCCTTTACCGTCAATTAATTCACTTGGTGTATAAAACAAGTTTATATTTTCTTGTAGTGCATACAATACAAGACCAATAGAAGTACCTATACCAAACAGTACGGCAATAATCACTAATAGGCGTTTTTTACGTCGTGGGTTCATGATGTTTGTTCCTGCTTAGCTTTTTTAATTCTTTCTTCGCGTATTATTTGTTGCTCTACAGAGGCCATAATACGTTTAGTGTCTCTAAGAGAGTTTAATAAAATACCGAGTAAAATAAGTGCGCATGTACCAAAAGAAAGCCATACATAAAATCCATAGCCTCCCATAGCAATAAAATCTGAAAAAGAGTCAAACTGCATAACTACCCCTTATTTAACAACGCTCGCACCCAAGGGCGATGCTTTTCACGTTGTAAAATTTCATTTTTAAGACGAATTAAAGTCACAGTACCTACAAATGCTGCAAACGCTAAAATGTTCACCATGAGTGGCCAAAACATACTAGGGTCAATTGCTTTTGTGTCGAGTTTTGTAATAGTTGCACCTTGGTGTAGCGTGTTCCACCACTCTACTGAGTAATGAATAATAGGTAAGTTAATAACCCCTACAATGGCTAAAATTGAAGCCGCACGACCTGCTGATTTTTTATCTTCAAAAGCATGGTAAAGCGAAAGCACTCCCAAGTATAAAAACAATAAAATAAGCTCTGAAGTTAAACGTGCATCCCATACCCACCATGCTCCCCACATAGGTTTACCCCATGCGGCACCGGTTATAAGTGCAATGGCAGTTATGCACGCCCCTACTGGCGCAATAGCAATTACTGCAAGTTCTGCATTACGTAACTGCCAAACAAGTGCAACAATTGCGGCTATCGCCATTGATGAATACGCACCCATGGATAAAATAGCTGAAGGCACATGAATAAAAATAATACGGTAACTATCTTTTTGTTGGTAATCCGCAGGCGCAAAACCTAACCCCCAAACCCAACCAACAATCATAGTAATAACCGTAACGACGGCAAAATAAGGCAGTAACGTATTGCATAGCTGATATGCACGCTCCGCTTTAGCATAGGGATGTAACCACTTCCACATTAACTTACACTCACTTTTAAAGCTGACGATATGGCAATTGGCGCACTTATAATAGCAATAACTAACATGGCACCAAGGATGGCAAGCTGCCCACTATAATCCAGCGACATAGAGCTGGTGTCGATAGCAGACGTTGCAAAAATTAAAACAGGAATATACAAAGGCAATACCAGTAAACTCATTAAAATGCCGCCCTTTTGTAATCCTACAGTCAAGCCCGCACCTATTGCGCCTATAAAGCTTAATAATGGCGTACCTAATAATAATGTTAATACGGTTGCGAGTAATGATTGGCTTTCTAAATTTAGTAATAAGGCAAAAAGCGGAGTCATTAATACAAGTGGTAGCCCTGTTACAACCCAGTGCGCAGCCACTTTGCCTAAAACTGATAAAGATAGCGGGTAAGAAGAGGCAATTAACTGCTCTAATGAGCCATCGTTATAGTCATCTCTAAATAACTTATCGAGCCCAAGCATGGTAGAAAGTAGCGCTGCAACCCAGATAATACCGGGAGCCATTCTCGCAAGTAGACCGGGCTCAGGCCCAATTGCTAACGGAAATAACGAAATAACAATCAAAAAGAATAAAATAGGATTAACTATTTCAGCACGCTGGCGAAATGCAAGCTTTACATCTTTACTAAATACCGCGCTAAATAGCTGCCAGTAAGAGTGTTGACGAGTCATTAGTGACGATACTCCAACGTAACCGTTTGCAAGTTATCAAAGTGAGTGGTTAAGTCTTGATGGGTCGTTAATAAAATAGCGCCACCGGTTTTTAAATGCTCACCAAAGCGTTGCTGCAAGTAAGCTACGCCGCTTTTATCAAGGGCGGTAAATGGCTCATCTAATACCCAAAGTTTGCAATCACTTAGCCATAACCGTACCAGCGCCACGCGCCTTTGCTGCCCTGCAGAGAGCATTCTTACCGGCACGTCTTCAAGGCCAACCAAGCCAAGCTTTGCTAAAATAGGATATAAATCGGGAGTGTCTTGATAGCCATTAATTTGCAACCAATATTGTACATTTTCAATTGCGGTGAGCTGCGTATTAACCCCAGTTTTATGACCTATGAATAGCAGCTCTTGTGCATACTCTTCATAGTACTTATTAATTGGCTGCTGATTGAATAAAACAGCGCCTTCGTCAGGCACAGAAAAACCCGCGACAATACGCAATAACGATGTTTTACCAGCCCCATTAGGACCCGCTAATTGCATGATTTGACCGCTATTAAGGCTAAAATTAAGATCCGCAAACAAACAACGATCTTGCTTGATGCAGGTGACGGACTTAATGTGTAACAAGATGACGATTCTCTATGCCAAAAATTAGGCGTTAGTCTACCATAATGATAGGGTAATACGAATATTGCTTTATAATCGATTAACGAAAACTTGATTTAAAATAATGAATACACCAACGCAAATAACATTATCTAATTCATTGGTTAACAATCAAACGACCAACAAGCACACTAATGAATTAACACAATTACCAGATGAGGTTATTGCGGCCAAAAACATTCAATTTAGTAAAGGCTCAATCACGCTTGATGTATTTGTAGATAAACATTGGCAAACAATTAGATTGGGCACCTCGAGTGAAGCACCAAGTACCCAAAAAATAGCAAGTGCAAATATTCAATTAAGCCTCGATGGTAAACAACTCACTATAACGCCAAATAATACAACAATGTCATTAAACCAGCCTGCGCAATTACAGCGTTTACTTAATTACATAAATACAGGCACTGAGGTAGAGAGCAAACCTATGCCAGCACAAATAGTGCTTTCGCCTTCACCTAAGCTAGTTATTGAAAAGCTCAATGCCAGTATTGCTATAAATAAAGATGTGGCGCAAATACTTTCATCGGAGCAACCTTTAAAAATAATTGTGAGTACAAATAATAAAGGCGCTCAACTTAATGTTGTAAATCGATTTGCAGATACCGTGCATTCACAGCCCTTAGCGCAAACAAAATTAGCTAAACTACTAACGGCTTTATTACCAAGTGCTGAACTAAAAACAGCACCCAAACTTGCTATTTTAACGCATCCAAAAAAACAGGGCTCATTCACAATACCTTTAAATAACAAACAAGTGAGCGAATTGCCAAACACCGCTTTAAAAGTAGGCTTGTCCAATCATGCCGACAAAGTTTTAATAAAAACACAAATAAACACAATGCAAGTAACCCTTAATAACTCATTTACTAAGGCGTTTAACAACATTGTGAGTGCTCAACCAAGCGCTTTACCATCTGAGGCTTTAAACAATACGCTAAGCCCTTTAGTTGGCACGAACAGCCCTATAAAGTCGTGGCTACAAACAAGCTTTAGTGATTTTAAAACCCGCATTAACGACGCGGTTAAATATTTTGAAAGCAGACCTTTTACTGACAGTTCAAAACCCTCATTAGCCGCAAGTAACACTGAGCAAAACCAAACCACATTAACTCAAGCTTTAAAACAATTAGATAAGCCTTTAATAACGCAAACAAACATTACTCAACATGTAGATAACGCTTTAAATAAAATTAAAAGCCCAGATGCACCATTACAAAAACACTTTAATCAACTACCTGCTTTAATACAGTTAACACAGTTAGTTAAAGCAAGTGTAAATGTTTGGCAATCCTCTTCTCACATCGCTCAACCAAGCCAAATACCTCTAAATACGCTACAACAAAACACAGTTCACACACCCGCAATAACTAAACCCGTTGATGAAAAAATTGCTGTTGAGCAAAAGGCCGCACCATTAATTACAAAAATCCCTGAACTGCAGCCTAAAACATTACAAGGCTTGCAAAGTCAGCTACCAGCTGCTGTGGCTGATAACCAAAAACCATCAATGTCACAGTCAACTCAAGTGAGCGTTAAACAATTTTTACCCGGAGAAATGCCTTCACGAAGCCAAATGTTACAGCCTATTGAAGCTAAGCTTTTCAGTAAATTATTAAGCTTACCAGTAACAGCGCCAAATATAGTGACTGATAAACCTTTGCTAAGTAGCCAAATTGCAGAAATAGCACATAAAGCCACACAGAACACTCCTGATCTAACTCGCCTAGTTAATCAGGCATTTAATAGAATGGTATCGAGTAGCAATATAAATCCTGCGACTGTTCAACGTGAGATATTAGCAACCATACAGCCAACATTGCTTTCAAGCGAATCATTGCAAAGTAGCTTTAGTAAAGGGCTTGAGCAAGTGGCTGTTAGTATTTTAGCTGCCCCTATTATTAGCCAATCAGTCACGCCTTTGACCTTTAATAATCAAACTGGTTTAGATGCCCTACTGCAAGTACTCATCCCTACATTTAAAACAGGTAATACTGGCCCCAAAATACTTGAGCAATTACAACAAGCTCAAGTACAAGCATTGGCAAGCGAAATAGTACAAGTAAAAAACACGCTTACTCAAGTTAGTGCGCTTACTCCTAATCAACAAATTGATACAAACCCGCTAGCGCAGTTTTTGTTTCCTATGAAACTGCCACCAGAAGCTGGGCAAACCGAAATAACCCTAGGGCAATATAAAAAACCAAGTGCAGATAAATTAGAAGATAAAAATGTATGGTTTGTAAGGCTAAATTTTGATTACGCGCAACTTGGGCAACTACAAATAACGGCAGAGTTAATGGATAAAGCACTTGATTGCCAGCTACTCGCCTCAAGCCAAGAGGTAAGTGCTATTGCTCACCCGCATTTAGATAACCTACGTTCAAAACTGGCTAAGCACGGCTTACAAGTAGGTGAACTAAATTTAAAAAGAGGCGATGCTAAACACAGCGATTTTTATAAATCTCACGCCATTATTAACATTAAGGTTTAATTATGAGCAATGTATCTAACGATAAATCAGCCATCGGTCTTTTATACGAAGCAGGCAACTCACCTACAGTCAGTGTAAAAGGTTTTGGTGAATTAGCAGATGAAATAATAACAGCGGCTAAGCAAAAAGGGATTATGATCCACCAAGATGAGGCGCTCGCTAAAACACTCTCACACTTAAAACTTGGTGAAGAAATACCCAAAGAGCTCTATTATGTGATTGCCGAGTTAATTGCTTTTTCGTATGTGTTAAGAGGGCAATTTCCACCTGGATGGCAAGACTTTCAAGGTAAGTTAAACGTAAAGGCATAAATAGGCGCTAAGCGCCTATATGAGTTAGAGCTACTTAGGTAGGTTAGTTATTTTTTTCTGCTCTAGCATTTCTTTCCAGTGCATAACTTCGCTTGGTAAAATAGGAGTTTGGCCTTCAAAACCAGCTACTTCAAGCATTTCTTCAATACTTACAATCCCTTTTTTATTTTTAAACACACCTCGTACATATGCAACAGCATGTAAGCCACGCTCTGAATGAAACTTTTGTTCTATGTAAAAATATTTATGATCCCAGCCCACTAATTTAGTGCTTATTGTATAACGCTGCATAGGCTTAATATCACGAATATAAGTAATAGCTGTGGCATTTACTATAGGAAACCAACGACGTTTCATTACTTGTTTTAATAAGCCAATTCTTTCGATCATCCACGTACGAGATAAATCCATCATCGCAAGATAGCGAGAATTTGTTAGATGCATATTAATATCGCAATCAGTAGGCAACGCTTTGTAATCAATATCTACTGTATCGAGTAAATCTTGATAATGCTGATTGCGTTTAATTTTAAAAAATAATAATAAAAGTCGAATATATAGGTTCACAACAAAGGTCTTACCAGTTAATTTTACACGAGTGTAGCACAGCCACTTGCTAACACGAATTTTCTAATTTAATCTTAAATCATTATTATAATAAAAAGTAAAATCATGAAATTAAATATTAATGTTATTGCTGGCATTGTGTTGTTAGCACCTAGCTATAGTGCGCTTGCCGATTTTTCATTACCAGGCAAAGGAACTGTAACTTACCCAACTGGCGTAGTTAAAGAATTTGAATTTGGATTTAAATGGCAGCAACAAGCTGAAAAATTCAGTATAGGCTCAAAAAGTTACAATATGGAGAAAATTCCTAGCTCTTACTCTGTTGCAATCACACTTGCTAAAGATGATAGCCAAGTATGGGTACAGGAGTTTAACAACGGCTTTATTAAAGAGTTTGAATGGCACATTGGCGATCATAACGTTGTATTAAAAAAGCAGCAGTTTAGCGATCCGGTAAAAGGTGACTATGTTATTGAACTCAATGGTCGTAGTTACTTTTTTACCCGTAACAACGCAAGTATAGTGATGAACTTTAATGAGGGCGGTATAGAAACAATAGCTATAGATGGGGTTACTAAAAATATGGGCACTAAAAACTAGTGCCCATGAAACTTATTATTACACCTTTACGGTTTTACGGTTAATACCGTAATCACGCAATTTATTTGCCACTGCGGTATGGCTTAAGCCTAAACGCTTAGCCAACTGTCGTGAACTTGGATAAGCAGGATAAAGCTTACGAAGTAAAGTAGCTTCAAAGCGTTTTACTGCTTGATCTAAGGAGCCTTCAAAGTCTGATTCTAAATACCCTAAGTCATGAGTAAAAGTAGGCAACTGTAAATGCTCTACACGTAGCTCACTGTCATCCAACAATGATACTGCACGGTAAATTGCATTTTCGAGCTGGCGTACATTCCCAGGCCAAGGGTATTGCTGTAAAAAGCTTAAACACTCTTGTGAAAGCAATGGAATTGCATGACCATTTTGCTGTGCGTACTTTTGAATAAAATGCTCAGCCAGCGGCCCAACATCAGCTTTTCGGTCTCTTAGTGGCGCTATTTCAAGGGTTAACACATTGATGCGATAATATAAATCTTCCCTAAAGACGCCCTCTTGAACCATTGCTGGTAAGTCTTTTTGAGTCGCTGCAATAATGCGTACATTTACTTTAACTTCGTTTTCATCGCCCACTTTTCTAAACGTGCCATCTTGCAAAAAGCGCAGTAACTTAGTTTGTAATTGAGTCGACATTTCGCCAACTTCATCTAAAAACACAGTACCACCATCAGCTTGTTCTAATACGCCACGTTTAGGCGCTGTGTTTTCTTCATATCCGGCGTAGCCAAATAATTCAGACTCAGCAACATCATCAGGAAGTGACGCACAAGAAAGCGCAATAAAAGGCTTAACAGAACGATTAGATGCATAGTGGCAAGCTCGAGCGAGTAACTCTTTACCCGTACCTGTTTCGCCAGTAATTAAAATGGGAGCTTCTAATTGCGCCATTTTACGTGCTTCACGCACAACTCGACGCATCGCGGTACTAAAATTGTGAATAGTTGCAAAGCTTTCTTGCCCGTAGCGCCTAAAGGCACTTACTTGCTGCCCTAGTCGGCTTTGCGATTTAATATTAATAACTGCACCGGCAAGTACATCACCTTCGCCACCTTGCGGCACTGCGATAGGTAAAATGTCGGCAATAAAGTCTTCACCAGCAACTTCAACGCGTGTGGTTTGACCAAGCACCTCTTTGCCTTCTAACCAGCGCGTAAAGTTAAACCCTTTGAGCAAGTTATTAATGTTTGCCCCGATAACTTCTTTTTCGATAAGTTGTAAGTCTTTACATGCGGCGTCGTTACATAAACGTACCCAACCTTTAGCATCAATTGATATAACACCATCGGGTAATGCACGCAGTAATGTATTTAGTTCGTTGTGCTCACGTTCTGAGGGTAAAAATGCAGTAGTACGCACATCATGAACGCCATCTATTAAACGTATCGAAGGCATGATTTTTTGAAATTGTTCAAATTCAATTTCAGGAAAGCTCACATACATACGGCAATTAACAGAATCGACTTCAATCCCTTTTAAATCAACGCTGTAGTTAACTAATATATTAAGGATTTCTTGGGCAATACCAATTCGATCAGCACAGTGAATATCTAGACGCATACATCCTCAAAGAAGGAAAAACTATATTAGTCGAATAATACGCTAAGTCGCTTTGAGAAGGTAGCTTAATGTAAACATTTTTGGACAAGCAGGTATACTAAAATCCGCTCACTTAAACACTACCTTTTAAAAGTAGCGTTTAAGTGAACACGATATTAGTTACCTTGAGGGTACGCTGTCCAGTCACCGCCATCTAATTGTATGTATGGACGCTGATTCACATACATCATAATTGTATCGGCATTTTCAGCAACTTTAGGGGCTTTAGGTAGGTTTTCAAGTAAGTTAGCAACACTGTTTTTCCCGCCAAAAACATCGGTTTGTAGTGCCTTACTAACAAGCTGTGATAGAGCAAAATAACTGGTTGAATCATCGACAACAATTTGTGAGTAGTTTTGTACGTCAGGGCCTATAAACTTAATAGCAACAGGCACCGAGACAATAGAAGGACTCGGTATTTCACGCAAACCGGCAAATTGCACTTTATCACCCTTTAATGCTGCGCCGTGCTCTGGCACTATCATAAGCATTACATTACGACCACGGCTCTCAAGGTTTTTTACAAACGTATTGATATCACTAAACAAGTTTTTATGTCTTATAGGGTAACTCTGTTGGCTGTTCATACGAGCTCGATTAGCTAGTTGATTGCCATCATGTAAACTTGTTGTGTTGTAATACATAGCACAAGGTTTACAGTCTTTTGCTTGAGTGTCTAACCAACCATTTAGTACTGCACCATCAGAATAAATTGGACTGTCATCAAAACCATATTGAGCAACTGGCATAGAGTCTATATTAAACGGTGTACTATTTAAGCCGCCGTACTTATTAATCAAGCCTTTAAATTCATCAAAATGACCGTCATGGTTCATTACAACATTGTTTTGATACCCTAGTTTTTCTAAGTTTTTAAACAAGTAACATTGCTCTGGTGCATCTTTAAATAATGCTGTTTGGCTTGTTTGTCCGCAACTGGCGCGTAGTAATCTAATTGCAGCAGGACCACTGTATGAGGTCGCCGAATTAAAGTCAGAAAATACCACATCAAAATCGTCATACATGTCTGTTATGTCTACACCAATAGCTTTTAAATCCGCAACTGCCATTGAGCAAACATTCAATATAATTACATCAAACAACTCACCACTCACCTGGCTTGGAAAGTTACTCGTTAATAAACTTTGTTGTTGATAAAAGTCAGCCAGCTTTTGATCTGGAGATTGAATAGCTTCAGTAATTACTTGTGTTTGTGTAGAACTTTGAGTTTGTGCCACTGCAGCAGAGTTTGGTGTATTACTCACAAGGTGTGATTGAGAATCGCCACTTTGCCAGCCCATCACTAAAAGTCCTACAACCGTTACTGTAGTAAAACGTATCCACTGAGATGTATACCAAAAACATATACAAATAACGAATAAAGCTAATATCATATCAACATTAATAACGCGGGTGATTAACTCTATAAAGTAACCAAAACTAAAATCTTGAACATTTCCCGCTTGCTTAGTTAATCGGTTAATTGGTGGCAGCCATGAGTCTTGGTAAAGCAGTACCACGGCTAACACACCACCTAATAGATGTTTGGCTTTTTCGATTAATGGCTTTTTAAACTCAATAGCTAGCATTGCAGCTAAAGCTGCATTTGTAAGTACGTTAAAATCTATTGCGCCATAATAATAAAGGGCAAATTTAACTAAAAAATAAAGGTTCCACACCCCTAAGCCTGACAATTTCACTGCTTATCCTTTTTTATTTTATTTGGTGTATAAGGTTCAAGTACTTCATGTTTAAAAGTAAGCTTATAATAATATTGTTTTATACGTGTTAGTAAGTGCGTACCAAACAAGCACAACACAACACCTAAAATCATCGCCAAAAAGGCTGTCAAAAAAAGTTGATTAATACTCATACACTACCTTTTAATTTCATTGTAAAAGGTTTTGCGTCGGCTCTGCCCTTATCAATAAACTCGGGTGTTTCTAAGTCATCTATAACGCTTTTAGCCATGTCAGGCGCAAACTTGTAACTATCATTTTCTGCCAATTGCTTAGAATAATCTACAAGGTTTTTGCCAGTGTAAAAGCGCCTAAGCTGCTTACACTCTTGTTGAATATAAAAATGATCAGAGATTACATTTTGCTGTGCAAAAAAATCACTCGTTGTTAATTTAAATAAATGCTTAATTGCATTATTTACATCATTTTCTCTACATGCATGTAAATACAAATACACTGTATTTTCTGCAATACTAAATACATCTCCTTCACGCTTAATATGAAATAAATGCAGGGGATGAATTGGATCTATTCTTGGTAAAAGCTCTAATTTAACTAATACCCCACTCACACCAAGGTTAACCGCGGAGTCACTGTGTATTTCTACTTGCTTAGTAAATTCGTTAAAAGGTAAATAACCCTTAGAAAACGTGTTTTCAGTGTATTTTAGCACATGCTCTACTGAAGGAGGCAACGGCCTAGTGTACTGAAAACCTTGGATTGATTGTACTTGCGATAACAACCTAGACGGCTCTGATGAGCTATATAAAATAAGGTTTACGCCAAGCGTTAAAAGTAAGCATTCATCTTGATGACGGATCACACCATCTACATTTTGAATAACTAACTTTAACCAACGGCCGCAGTTTTTTCTTAATTCAAAACATTGTTTGCCTAATAATGCTAAGTCGGTATAGCGTGTAACTGCAAAAATTAATGTCGCTGCTTCTACTTTGGGGCCTTTATTAAATAGCTCATTGTTATCTTTTAAGCTTTTATAATGAGCTGGTAATTTAGTCCCCTCTGGCACTACACTTTGAACTAGCCACACTTCATCCTCATCAGTAAAACCGGACTCTTGAAGTGTTTTATTTTTGTTATTTAAAGCTTCTTGTACTATTAGTTGATGATTATCTATCGATAATTGAAACTGTTCACCCGCTAATATTCCTCGACTGTGGCGCCAGTAGTCATATTCGAGTACACGCACTGCGGAGTCGTTATCAACAAACATCAATCCATCTAGATATTTATTTAAGCGCCTAAATAAAAAACGATAATTAGCTACATCAGGACCCGATATTAAAAATAATAATGTAACGCCCGTTTTTTGCGCAAACGTATAATAATCCTTCATTATTACTTTCAAACTAATATCATCAACACTATTAATTTGTGCAGTATTAAAATGAATAAATACAAGTGCCTTGTTTAGACGCTTATAAGCACTGATCTCTTTTATTATATTTTTATTAATATGCTGAGCACTATATTGTTGCGTGCTTGAGGAAAGTGAAAAGGGATGAACTCTATTTTTTTCATATGCTGAGTTTAACGCTTGAGAAAAAGAAGAGTCAAAAAATGATTCAATTTCTTGAGAAACTATAAATATATCATCAACCAAGCTAGGGTTAATTGAATGTAACGCCAGTTCAATCACAAAATTGTCTAAAGGGGCCAAAACAGCATAACTTGAAGCCGATTTTAACTCTTTTGCTGCAGGCTCTAATCCCGTTATGTTAAAGTTATGCACTTAAAACGCCCTATAAAAAAATACTTTTTTACTAGTTTTACCCGCTATTCTATATATAATAGCCAAATATTGTCCACTTTAAATAAAAATAATTAAAATATTACATAAAGGTTATGATGCGCAGTTTAGCTTATAAAGATTCACAAACGTTAACATCTAGTGACATAGAAAATTTAGCGCGTCGCTTTGGTGGCAAAAGCGAAGATTACATAGAGATTGTAAATAAACAAAAAAACACCCAAACAATCAATAAATATGCTTTATTAAAAGAAATAAATAGCGAACTAAACACATTAATAAGTTCAAATAATAGCGAGTAATGTAACGTTGCAAAGAGTTTTTGTTAAAGGTATCAAAGGTGGGTTGGGTAGCACTTCTGTTGTTGCTAACCTTGCGTGCGTATTAAAAAAATCTGATGCAAATGTTGTTGCTATAGACCTAGATGCAAAAAGTGATCTGGGTTTACACTTTGGTCTACCTTGGAAGTCAACTAAGGGGTGGAGTAACGAAGGCTGCTTTGAAGATGCACTTGTACACTTTCACCAAGATAGTGACGGAGTCATATTTTTACCTTTTGGTGATAATAAAGCTGACCAAAACGAAATTATCAGCACAATTAACAATTGCGAAAAGTTGGATTGTTCTCAAAATACTTGGTTCTTGTTCGATTGCCCTTCTTATATTGATTTAGAGCGTTTTCCTCTAAAACCGAATGATATAGTTATTGAGCTTATAAATTGCGATGCTATTTGCCACAGTCTAATTTACAAACGACTACAAAAACTAAAAAGCTCAGAGTCTAACTGGAAGCATTATTTTTTAGTTAATCGTTATAATTCAGCTTCTGTACTCGAGTTTGACTTATTTTCACTTTGGCAATCAACTCTCCCTCTTATGGCACCATTTTTTATTAACAGCGATGAGGTTATTAAAGAATCAACGGCTTATAGAAATGTTGCACTTAACTGTGCGCCGTACAGTATTGCCAATGATGATTTTGAAACACTCGCTGGTTGGCTTGTTAGTAAAGCGGCTTTATAACAATGAGCTTTACTTTATTTTATAAACGCCCCATACACAGTACCTTATACATACTGTTGAGTATTTTATTTACCGATAAGCTTGTACGTTATATTTTATTTAAATTTCACAGCTACTTTAACCAACATAAAGTAAATGTAATTGAGGCTTTTTTAATGCCCTTCATTACTTTATTTAGTTCACTGTTTATAAATATCAAAAAACATAAACTTGATTTTGAATTGGTACTTTACAGTTACTACCCGCACTTGAGATTGCCTTACAGGACCTATATTTACTCAAATATAATACGCTTTATTATTCAAAGCCTGTTTTTAATATTTTTTAAAAATAAGCCCAAAGCTAGCTCGTACTCTATAAAGGAAACTGCAACAGACTACTTTTACGACCGAGTTAGCTATATTTTAAGGCAACTGCGCTGGTTCGATTTAAAGCTAGGTAAACTAATTAGACGCTTACTTTCAAAAAATAAAAAAGCTCCTAAAAAAAGCGCATTTAAAGCAATGTCTGAAGCGCGTATTTGGCAAAATAAACCCATAAAATATTTGATGCTCGCATTTATTTTATTTTTATTAGCCATTTTTATCACTATTCCATTTAGCCTAGAAGCGCAGGCCGTTTTTATCAGCTTTATATTACTAGTTGCATATGCACTTAAGCGCGTAAAAGGTCAAATGGCTACCATTGTCATGATCACTCTCTCTGTAACGACTTCTTCTCGCTATTTATGGTGGCGTTATACTGAGACCTTAAATTGGGATGACCCTGTAGCACTTGCTTTAGGTGCTGGTTTATTACTTGCAGAAACCTATGCGTGGCTGGTGCTTATTTTAGGCTTTTTTCAAACTATTAATCCGCTTGAACGTAAACCTATTCCTTTACCTAAAAATACAGATTTATGGCCCACGGTTGATGTTTACATACCCACTTACAATGAGCCTTTAAGTGTTGTAAAACCAACTACTCTTGCGGCATTAAGTATTGACTGGCCTGCAGATAAATTAAACGTTTATATACTTGATGATGGTAAACGCCCTGAATTTGGCGAATTTGCCAAAGAAGTCGGCGTAGGTTATTTAACTCGACCAGATAATAACCATGCCAAAGCCGGTAACATGAATAGTGCAATGCGCTATACCGATGGCGAATATATTGCTATTTTTGATTGTGACCACGTCCCTGCTCGCTCATTTTTACAAATGACTATGGGGCAATTTTTAAAAGACAGTAAAGTATGTTTAGTACAAACACCGCACCACTTTTTCTCTGCTGATCCATTTGAGCGAAACCTTAATAACCATAGCCAAATCCCAAATGAAAACATGCTATTTTATGGACTTATTCAAGACGGTAACGACATGTGGGATGCCACTTTCTTTTGTGGTTCTTGTGCGGTATTAAAACGAGAAGCACTTGAAGACATTGGCGGCTTTGCTTTTGAAACGGTAACAGAAGATGCACATACAGCACTTCGTATGCAGCGCGCTGGATATAAAACAGCTTATATAAACATTCCACAAGCTGCGGGTCTTGCTACAGATAGCCTTTCAGCTCATATTGGCCAGCGTATTCGTTGGGCGCGAGGTATGGCACAAATTTTTAGACTCGATAATCCATTAATGGGGAAAGGCTTAAGTGTTCCTCAGCGCCTGTGTTACATAAACGCAATGCTGCATTTCCTCTCTGGTATTCCTCGTATTGTTTTTTTAACAGCACCACTGGCACTTATATATTTTAATGCATATATTATTTACGCCCCATTTTTAGCCATATTCATTTATGTTGTGCCAACACTTATCCAAATAAAAGCAACCAATTCGCGTATTCAAGGCAAATATAGATACTCATTTTGGGGAGAAGTCTACGAATCTGTACTTGCTTGGTATATTTTAAAACCAACTACCGTGGCACTTTTCAACCCAAATAAAGGTAAGTTTAATGTTACTGAAAAAGGCGGCCTAAACGATGAAGAGCATTACGATTGGGGTATCTCTAAACCTTATTTGATCCTCTTAATGATTAACTTACTTGGTATACTTGTAGGCATTTTAAGACTCGTTCTGGGCGATCCGAGCCAAATAGGCGTACTTGTAATAAGTATGGGCTGGGCTATTTATAATATTATTATTTTAGGCGCTGCCGTTGCTGTAGCTGCCGAGGCACGACAAGTAAGGCAATCACATCGTATTAAAGCTAATTTTCCGGCGGGTATTCGATTAGCTAATGGGCATACCTTAAAAGTTAAAATTACAGATTACTCCGATAATGGCGTGGGAATTGAAACTGAGCATGCACACTTATGTCGTGTTAACGATAAAATAGAGCTCTTAATGAGCCGCGGTAATAAACAGTTTTCGTTTACAACCCACGTATGTAATACCCGTAAAAAACAAATAGGTTTAACAATTAAAGATTTATCGCTTGAAAAGCAACGTGCCTTTATTCAATGCACATTCTCAAGAGCGGATGCATGGCTAGATTGGCAAAACAACTTTAGACATGATCGTCCGTCGTATAGCTTTAAAGAAGTACAAAAAACAAGTTTGAGGGGCTTTAGTAATTTATTATTTCATGCTCCAAGGCAGTTACAACCTATCATTAAGTTTATGACTAATATTGTCATTTACGTAAACTCATTCACTCCAAAAAAACCGATAGTGCATAATAATTATGATTAAAAAGCTGCTTAATACATTTCTGACATTGTTACTCATTAGTAGTGCCTATCAGGCTCTTGCTATAGAGCCCATGCATGATAAGTCTATGTTTATAAATGGATATCCCGAGAGTGCGCAGGTTTCAAGTCTGCGTTTAGATTTTGAGGCATTAGGTTTTAATGGCTACAAGCTAGATGGAATAAATAATAATTCACGCGTCGATTTTACAAATAGAATTGATAAATTAAGCACAAATTTAAAGCTTAATTTTTCATACACTAACTCACCTTCATTAATCGCTAATGTGTCGCATTTAAAAGTTTATTTTAACGATAATCTAGTTACCGTTTTACCAGTAAACGATAAGTTAAGTGTTGTTAAGAATACGGTTAACCACAGCTTAAGTCTTAACGCAAAATACGTTCAAGACTTCAACCAGGTTCGCTTTGAGCTTGTTGGTTATTATGATTTACAATGCCAAGACTACTTTAGCCGCTCTATTTGGACTGAAATAAACAAGTCGAGCAATATCACGCTTGATCAAAAACAATTAGCAATTGATAGCCGTCTTGAATATTTACCAGAACCATTTTTTGATGATAAAGACTACAGCAAATTAAATTTACCCTTTATTTTTGCAACAACACCAGGTACTAAAGCCATTGAAGCAGCTGCTACATTATCTAGCTGGTTTGGTGCACAAGCAGATTGGCGAGGCGCGAACTTTCCGGTAGTGTTAAATAAAGCACCACAGCAGCATAGCATCGTATTTATTACTAACGATTCTAAACCTGATTTTTTAAAAGATTACCCTGATGTCGAAAAGCCAACCATAGAACTCATCTCAAGCCCTGTTCATAGATACAACAAAATGTTGTTAATACTTGGCCGTGACGAAGAAGATTTAAAAACAGCAGTAACTGGCCTTGTGTTTGGGCACAAAATAATGACCGGCAGAAGCGCAAGTATAGAAGCAATAAACAAACTGCCCCTGCGTAAAGCATACGATGCCCCGCGCTGGCTTCGAGGTGACCGCCCAGTTCATTTTGATGAATTAACTGACTACCCAACTCAATTACAAGCACAAGGCCTAAACAATGGCCCTGTTAAATTAAATATTCGTTTTGCACCAGATTTATTTACGTGGCGCGAAAAAGGTATTCCTATTACGTTGCAATACCGTAATACACCTGAAAGTGAAACCTTAGACTCGCGCTTAAATATGCTAATAAACCAAGAGTTTATTAGTGGCTTTTTATTAGAAAAAGATGATTCATCGCTCACAACAACCAAAACATTACTGCCATTAATAGCCAATACAGATACAACTCAAAGTGCTGAAGATTTTTCGTTAGACGGTATTAAGCTCGCTAACCGAAACGAACTTAACTTTGACTTTAGATTTGCTGTGCTCCAAAAAGGAGAATGTCCAGCCGCTCCTCCTGGTGGAGAATTTGGCGTAATAGATGGAAACTCTAATATTGATGTGAGCGGGTTTGATCACTACATTGCATTACCGGATTTAAATGTATTTGCTAACAGCGGCTTTCCATTTACAAAATACGCTGATTTACAACAAACCATCGTACTTATTGACGAGAAACCGACTCCAGAAGTAATTTCGGTACTGCTTAATTTAACAGGTCATTTTGGTGCAATTACAGGCTACCCAACACATAGAATGAGTGTTGCACACTTAAATCAAAATGCTGACTTAGATGATAAAGATATTTTAGTGATTGCTAAAGCAAGCAGCGTTGCTAACGAACTTGATGAAAATGCACAAACTAATATCTTATTAAATGGCAACCAACGTGCTATTAAACAAGCTATCTACAACGGTGCCTATGATGAGAACGAATCTGAAAAAGTACAAGTGAGCATAAAAAGTAGCGGCGATATGGCCGTAATAACTGGCTTTCAATCTCCGTTTGATTCTGAGCGTTCGATTGTTTCGCTAAGCGCGACTTCTCATAATGGATTTAGCTTGTTAAATAATGCACTAATGAATTCACAAACTCTTGCCCAAATAAAAGGCAGTGCAGCAGTTATTAACTCACAAGGGATCAAAACCATTAAGACTGACGAGCAGTACTTTGTTGGTCATATTCCAGTGCATACCTTAATCTGGTTCCACTTATCAGATCATCCATTTGTACTTGCACTGCTCTCAATTTTAACGCTGCTATTGATCTCATTTATTATATGGCGATTACTACAAGCGCTTACCTATAAACGCTTAGCTGAAGGAGATAAATAATGAAATCACTCATTAATATATTTTTAACTGTGATTGCATTAATAACCTTTAATGCCAGCGCGCAAATAGAACAATGTAAGCCATGGGGCGCATGGCAAACATTTAAAAATAACTTTATAAGCCAAGATGGGCGAGTTATAGACTTAGGTAGCGAGAAAAACATAACGACTTCTGAAGGGCAATCTTACGCATTATTTTTTGCTGTAATTGCCAACGATAAAGCAATGTTTGACTTAATCCTTGATTGGACTCAAGAGCATTTATCTGAAGGCGATTTAAGTACTCGCTTACCTGCATGGCAATGGGGAATTAATAACGATAATGAAACCGGAATTTTAGATTCAAATCCTGCTTCCGACTCTGATTTGTGGATTGCCTACAGCCTATCGCAAGCGGCTATGCTTTGGGATGACCGTCGCTACAGTATTTTAGCTTCAGTGGTTGCACAGCGTATAATGCGTGAAGAAACAGCGTATATTTCAGGTCTTGGTTTATCACTATTACCCGCTCCATCAGGTTTTGAATTTGATAATGAGCGCTTTAAACTAAATCCCAGTTACTCTCCTTTATTTATTTACCAGCAGTTTAAAAAATTATACCCACATTCTCCTTGGCACCAGCTACATGAGGGCTCAGCAAAGCTTATTTTAGATACCGCAAATAAAGGGGTTAGCCCTGACTGGGTGATGTATGATGCTAATAACGGGTTTTACTATGATAGAAAAACAATTGATTTAGGTAGCTATAACGCAATTAGAGTGTATTTATGGGCTAGCATGATGGCAAACGATGCTCCTTACAAAAAAGAACTTTTAGCACAGTTTAAGCCTTTTATAGAGACAATTAATGATAGAGGGTATGTACCTTTAAATACTTTTGCTAAAACTGGAAGGTCTGAAAAAAGAGGCCCTGCTGGCTTTAACTCAGCGCTACTACCTTTACTTGCTGAAAATGCAGATAGCGCTGTTGTAATGGCTATTCAACAAAAGCTAATGGTCGATAAATCATTTACTCAAACACGTTATTACGACAGTGTACTTAACTTATTTGGTACTAGTACATTTAACAATCGTTTTTCAATAACAGCAGATGGGACGCTACAACCAGCATGGAGCACTGAATGCCGTTAAGGTTTGCCCTAGCATGCACATTAGCGCTTAGCTCTGGATTAAGTGCTAATACAGTCAACGATATTGATACACAGTCTGTTGATTGGTTGTTAAGCCAAATAAGCATTGGCGAGGCACAGCAAAACAAAAAGCTTGTTGAAGATAGCTTACGCAAGCTCGTAGCTATCGCGCCTGCTCGTATTGAAACACAATGTGCTGTTGCACGTTATGATTTTGCTAACGGCGAATCTGCAAAAGCCAACCAGCTGCTAAGCAAAATAGATAACGGACTCACAAAGCAAGCCCCTTGTGTTGAAAAGCTTAAAATACTTTCTCGTATTGAGAGTAAAGATAAATCTTTAATTCAACAAGCTAGGCTACTTTCTCGAGCAGGGCGTTACGAACAGGCTCGCGAAATATACAATAAAATTTTTAAAAACACCTACCCTACGCTTAATTACGAGCTAGAGCACTTAAGTTGGTATGGACAAGACAGTGAGCAATGGGCAAGTGTTAAGAAGGGTTATGAAAAGTTATTAAAAAGCTACTCTAATATAGGTTTGGTAGAAATAGCTTATGCAAGGCATCTACTTAGAAAAGACCCTAATGACCAAGTTGCAATAGAGCTATTAGGTCGATACGGCTCTACATCATCGTTTAGTAACGAAGTAGAAGAAATTTGGCTTAGCGCATTAGCTAGCATGCCAATAAATAGACAAACCGATAGTCAGTTTAAAAAGTATTTTTCTATTTACCCTTTTAGCAGTAAAGGGGAGCTTCAATATCAAGACTTCAGAAAAGATTTAAAAGCGCGTCAAACGCTCCTTGCAGATCCTGCTTATCAACTATGGGTAAGAGGCGAGAAGTTACTTGAAAAGAATAAACTAACCTCTGCTGAGCCTCTACTTTTAAGCGCGTTAAAAGGTCGCCCTAAAGATGGAGCTATTATGCGCAGCCTTGGAATTTTATACCTAAGGCTTGGTGATAATACTAAGTCATACAGATACTTTACTAACGCGCAAAAATATACAGCAGACTTTGCTGAACGTGAAACATTAAAAGGTTTAGCAAAAACTGCAAAGTTTTGGCTATATATACGCCAAGCTAAAGATGCAATTAATAATGAAGAGTATAAAACTGCGAAACTAAAGCTAGATTTAGCTGAGTCTTTAGATCAAGACTCAGATATCGTTCTTTATAACAAAGGCTTATTACAATTTGCTCAAGGTCAGTATTCACAAGCAGCACTGACCTATCAAAGCGTTTTAAAAAGCGATCCACTCAATAGTAGTGCGCTAATTGGTTTACTTGCAATAGCAGAACTTGATCAAAACGATCAAGCTCTTACCTCGTTTTATAACAGTTTATCGTATGCTCAGAAAAATCAAATTAAAGACTCATACTCAGTATCTTTAAGCAGCCAATACCGCTCAAAAGCGACCACTTTAGCTCAAGCTGGGGATTTAGAGCAGGCTGAAAAAGTATTAAAAGACGCCATTGAAATAGCACCACAACAACCTTGGCTCTATTACGATTTGGCATTTATTTATCAGCAAAAAGGCCTAACTGAAAAGGCCCGCGCTTTGTTTAATAATGTGCTGTGGCAATTTCCGCTAAACTCGCAAATCCGATATAGCCACGCGCTTTTTTTACGCTCTATAGATGATTATCAAGGCGCAATTAAAACCTTACAATACATTCCTTTTAAAGCTAGGGATGAAGAGATCATTGCACTTGAGCAACAACTTAAACTTAGTCAGTCTTTAACTCAAAGTGAGCGCCATTTAGACACTAAAAATAAAGCTACGGCAATTTATCACTTAAGTAATTTAGAAGCGCAAAATTTAACGCCTGCGATGCAAGCCGAGTTATCACGTAGCTGGTACGCTATTGATGAGAAAAAACACGCCCTAAAACTTATCGATAAAGCATTAATCGCCGAGCCTACGCTTTCATCATATTGGCATACGCTTTTCGGTGAGTGGCTTTTAGAGCAAGGCGACGAGAAAAAAACTAAACAGTGGTTTGAAAATTACGTTTTACCAGAGAGCGCCTCTGAAGACGAAAAAACACAATATGTTCAATTACAAAATAGCTATATTAACCAGTATTACAGTGGCAGCGATTTAATTGCGAAGCTTAACCAGCTTGACCAAAAGTATAAAAATACCCCTGCGACTACTACTGCACTTATTAATGCAAACCTAGCACTAGAGCAACGCGAAGCAGCCGTTATTCTATACCAACAAAAAGTTAAAAATAATCAAGTTATTGAACCTCAAGCATTACTTGCAGTTGCAAGTGCTTACAGAGAGCTTGGCAATGACTTTCAAGCAAAAGAAGTAACTAAGCAAGCAATAGTACAAACTACATCGCAAGAGGATTACTTACAGCGCCAAATAATGTCGTCACTCAATGAATTTAATTATTCAGGCGATGCGCTTTTTTTAGCTGAGCAACTTATTAATAAATCCCCTAACGATCAAGAGCTTCGTTATTTGGGCGCACAGGTAGCTAGTAACTTTAATGAATCAGAGCAAGCTCAAACTTGGTATTCGCAAACGCTTTCACCTGATCGAACTCTAAACGATAAGGAGCTATATGGGTCCCTTTTAAAAATAGATGAAAACGACCCTTGGTATATAAATGGCGCTAAACGCGAACTAATAAACGAACAAAACAAAAATCAAGCTTACATTGCCATTGGCGTTAATTTTAGCGGACAGACAAGTACAGAAAGTGACGCTACACTTGGCGCTGGCTCAGTACCTATTGAAGCTTACTTTCCGCTTTGGCAAGGCCAAGGGTTTATTAAAATAGACCCTACCAGTATTAGCGCACAAACCACACGTTTTGATGAACAGTTTGCAGGCAGCCGCTACGGGCAAGGTGCACTGTGTATTTTTACCTGTGCAATCGATGAAGTCACACCAGAGGAAAGCGGTGTAGATGTAGGTATTGGCTGGCAAAATGAAAATTGGCGCGTAGATGTAGGCACTACCCCACTTGGTTTTTTAATTGAAGATATTGTATGGGGTGTAAATTATGCAGATAGTTTTGGTGACTTTGGTTATAGCCTAGAACTTGAAAAGCGCCCTGTAACAAGTTCAGTACTCTCTTATGCAGGCCTTGAAGATATAAACACCGGTGAAGTTTGGGGCGGAGTTCGCTCTACAGGCCTTACTGCTAATGTTTCACACGACTTAGGCGGCAATTGGGGGTTTTGGTCAAGTGCTGACTTTACCTTATACAAAGGTCAAAATGTTAAAGATAACCAACGCTATAGGGTAATGGGTGGTACATATTACCGTGTTATTAGTAACCAAGACCGAGAGTTTACTGTGGGTGCAAGCCTACTACATTGGGCTTATCAGTATAATTTAAGTGAAGAAACTTGGGGTCATGGCGGTTATTATAGCCCCCAAAACTATGTAGGCTTATCAGTTCCTTTAAGTTATGACGCGCGGTGGGGTGATGATTTTGTTTATCGCTTAAAAACCGGTGTATCGTATTCACAAACCAAAACTCAAGCGATTGACTTTTTCCCTAACGATCCCGACCTTCAATTACAAGCTTACGAGAGAGAGCTAACCACTGGCGTTGATCCTGTGTTTGCAAGTGATGACAGCTCAGGAGTCTCGTATAATATAGAAGGTAGCTTTGAGTATCGTGTAACACCACATTGGTTTTTTGGTGGTTACTTAGCCATTGACCGCTCTGACTTTTACGAGCCGAACTTTGGCCAGCTGTATATCCGTTACTATTTTAACCCTGTATACGGTACATTAGAGTTTCCGGGCACGCCGATTATTCCTTACGCTGACTTTTAACGCGGTAGGCGGTGATACATCGCGAATGCTTCCCCTCGCACTAAGGTATATGTATACTTGAGCGCAATTGTAACTAGGATAAGGGTGTGTCTCTTACCTTGTGGTGTTACTACCATATAGCAAATCATTATCTTAGCTACAAATAATATACTGATGGTCGAGCATTTTAGTACGTACAAATTCTAAAATAGCTAAAGCAAAAAATTATAAGGCCATCAAAACAATACTTAAAGTTAGGAAGTAAATATGAGTTCAGCTCCAGATAGTGGCTGGTTTGGCCACCCTAAAGGACTTTCAACATTGTTCTTCACTGAAATGTGGGAACGAATGAGTTATTACGGTATGCGAGCTATGCTCGTATTGTTCATGACAGCAAGCTTACAAGAAGAAGGCCTTGCCTTTACCGTTGCATCAGCTGCTGCAATTTATGGCTTATACACAGGCGCGGTATACTTTTTAGGTTTACCTGGTGGTTGGCTTGCCGATAGATTATTCGGTGGCCAAAAAGCAGTGTGGTATGGCGGTATAATCATTATGATTGGTCATATTATTTTGGCTGTTCCACATGAATATTCATTTTTTATTGGTTTAATATTTGTAGCAACAGGTACTGGTTTACTTAAACCAAATATCAGCGCAATGGTTGGCCAATTATACAGTGATGCTGATGAGCGTCGTGATGGCGGTTACGCTATTTACTACATGGGTATTAACTTAGGTTCTTTAATTGGTTACTACGTATGTGGTTACTTTATGGAAAACGTAGGCTGGCACTGGGCATTTGGCGCAGCAGCTGTAGGTATGGCTATTGGTTTAATACAGTACAAGCGTACACTTAATAATTTACCAGAGCACAGCGCTTTACCTGCAAATCCATTAAGCGCTAAAGGTACAACTCGCACATGGGGTGCTATCGCATTGTTCGTTGCTGTTGTTACTGGCGTTACAGTCGCAGCTATGACCGGTGCAATTATTATAAACCCTTCAGTTGTAGCGGGTTATACAGCCGTTATATTTACTGCCATATTTTTTGTGTACTTTGGGCTTATCTATTTCAAAGGTAATTTAACCGGTGAAGAAAAACAAAGAATGTGGGCACTATTTTTAGTGTGTGTTGCTTCTGCGTGTTTTTGGTCTGGTTTTGAGCAAGCGGGTTCATCACTAAACTTATTTGCACGTGATTATACAGACCGTCTTATCGGTACTTTTGAAATCCCTACAACGTGGTTTCAATCATTAAACTCGTTGTTTATTATTGCTCTATCGCCATTTTTTGCAGCGCTATGGATTAACCTTTCAAAGAAAATGATATCACCAACTTACAGCGTAAAATGTGCATTTGGCTTGATTATAATGGCGTCTGGCTTTTTAGTTATGTTTATGGCTGCTCAGTACGCTGCTGAAGGTTTAAAGGTTGCACCTTACTGGCTTGTTACTACTTACTTTTTGCATACTGTGGGTGAGCTTTGTTTAAGCCCTGTAGCATTAAGTGCAGTAAGCAAATTATCGCCTCGTCGCTATACAGGCCAATTAATGGGTGTGTTTGTATTAACTTATTCCATTGGTAATGTTATCTCGGGCATACTAGCTGGTAACTTTGATCCGAATAACGTTCAAGAAATCCCTAATCTTTACCTACAAATTGCATTATTTAGCATTGGTGTTGGTATTGTTTTAGTACTTATGAGCTTTAAAGCTAAAGTATGGGAAAAACAAGGCTTAGAAGAAAAAGTCGCTTAATATTTATCTGCAATTCAAATAAATATTAATAAAACCTCCCCCATAGCTCCTATGGGGGAAATTTCCTCAATTTTCTATGTCACAGCTCTGTTAACTGGTATTATCTCCTGATTAATTTTTAACTAGACTCAGGGAAGCAGTACATGCACTTGTTAACTTTATCTCGCACCACATTTTTAACTTTATGTATTTTTTTATTATCTGCCTGTGGTGGTTCAGATGATCAAGTTACAACTAATCCTAACGATCCAGTCGAGCCAGAGCCAAGTAAATTAACAGTATCTGCAAGTGCAGGCCTAGATGTGAGCCTTGATGAAGGCAACTTTTTACTTACAGTACCTGCCAATGCAGTAACTCAAAGCACTGAACTTACCTACGAAAAAACCGTTTTAGATGATGCTAATGCACTGTTAAATATTATCTCTGATATACATGTACTCACTCCAAGCACTGTTTCTTTTAGTAATCCAATAACAATTACCATAAAAATACCAGATGATTACCAGTTAGGCGGGCAGCTCTTTATTGCTAGTCAATCAGGTGATGGCTGGGCAGTTATTGAAAACTCTTACGTTGAAGATGGCTTTGTAAGCGCTCAAGTAACCACGCTTGGCACATATGCCATTATTATGCAGCGCAACGAAGCCTTTGCTGATATTGGCCCAACTTGTGATATTAACGCGACTGAGCAGTCAGTAAGATTTATTCATGTTGCCGATTTACACGCACGATTTGGTTATGAGGAGCAGTATTTTAGCCGCATAAAAGCCTACTACAACCAAGCGTTAGCGCAAACACCGCACACCCTTTTTACCAATGGGGGTGATGACTACGAAAAAGGCACTGTTGCCGAGCAACTATCACAAGGCAGCGCAACTGAAGAAGCGATAAAAGCAATGCAGTTCGACTTGCGTGTTGTAGGTAATCATGATTACGCGTGGGGGCCTGAAAAATTACTGAGCTACTCACAAGATGACAGCGCCATAGTACTTGCTAGCAATACCCGCTATGAGGGCGAACAGTTACAAGACTTTGCTGCGGTAGGCTTTGCTAAAGTGCAAGTAGGTTGTGTTACCTTGGGCGTATTTGGTATGACCTCAGTACCATGGAACGAGCTAGATGAACCTATAGACGATGAGCCTATTCCTGATTTTATTAAACAGTTTAAAATGAGCTGGCAGTGGCAACAAATAGCACAAAGTATAGTAAGCCAATACCAAGACGACGTTGATTATATGGTAATGCTAAGCCATTTAGGTGAAGGCCTAGATATTGATATGGCAACCGATGTTACCGGTATAGATTTAGTTTTAGGCGGCCATACCCACGGCGGTGAAAGTTATACTACGCTCGAGAATGGGAGCGTTGTTATACAGCCAGATTTTTATGCAAAAGGTATTACCGACGTAACACTTACCTTTAACACTCAAGATAAAACGTCGCCTACAATTAGCTACGGCACAATTGAAACCGACAGCGTGACAGAAATCGATGAGCCGACTAAGCTGGCAATTGATGAAATTATGGGCCGTTATGCCCCTGATGCAGATACAGAAATTGCTATTTCTGAAAACTACCCTAGTAGTTTAGAGCTTGCAGAAATAACCGCTTTAGCAGCTGCTCACTCGAGCAATATCACTGCGGCACTTTTAAATCCTGAACTTGTGCAAACCCGCTGGACACCGGGTACACTAACACAAGAAGACTTTCATAAAGCCTATTATGTAGAAAGGCAGCCTTCAAATACGCCTGGGTTTAATGCGCTATACAGCGTAACGGTTACAGGCAGCGATTTAAACACCATGTTTACCAGTCAACCGGATTGGTTTTTACTAAAGCCTGATGATATACAAGCTGCAAGTACCTACCAGGTCGCTTTATTTAAAGGCGCTGCGCTTAATCCTGAATTATTTTTTAACGGCGTGACCTTTTCAAATGTAGAAGCAATTGACGAAGCATGGTGGTTACTAGATCAATACGCGCGCTTTAGAACAAGCCAATGCTTATACCTAGATACCGATAATCAATTATTTTCATGTAATGAGCAAAACAACATCACAGTATGGAATTTTGACGATGCAAATAACCCTTTAACTGCAGATTATGGCCCTTCAGTACTGAGCTACTTTGATCCAGAACAAACTAACTGGGGTCCTGATGAAACACAATATAATACAACTCAAGCACTTGGTATTTCAGATTTAAGTGACGCAAGCTCAGGTGTTATGGCGTTTTCAAGGCATGCTCCCACTGAAGGGTTATTAATTACATTAAATACACCCGCTAATGGCGATTATGCAAGCGAAGGTATGGTGTCAGACTACACCTTAGTAATGGACTTATATTGGCCAGAAGAAGGGAGAGATATTTACCGCGCGGTTATGCAAGCAAATACCCAAGACTACCTAACTGATGATGCCGATATGTTTATCGACCCGAGTGGCGGCTACGGTAAATCAACCAGCGACAGCGGCTATTTTGGTGATACACAACCGCAAAATTGGCATCGTGTTGCATTTGTATTTTATACCGCACCAAGTAATGGTGTGTTTGAGGTTTATATAGACGGCGAGTTAGCTGGCGTAAAAGAAGATGGTGAAATTGATAGCACATGGGCATTAAACTCAGCTGTTTTATTATTTACAGACAATAACTTTGAAACAGAGCCCGGTTATTTAAATGCGCTTTTATATGCCGGACGTGCAATGACCCGAGATGAAATTAAAAGCATGGGCAACGCGCAATCAAAGCTTACTTTTGAACCTGCGACCCGTGTGTTAAATCAAACTATTGAACGTCACTATCAAGCAGCCCCTGAGATAAAACCTAACGCATGGCTAGAGCAACGTAACAAGTTTTTTAACAGTGATACACAAACTGTAAATAATTAATTACAAAAAACGTAATGAATAATAATCACTAAAAGAGGTTTCAATTATTTAAAACCTCTTTTTTATTAATATAGAACAATAAGTTAAATATAACTCGCACTATTAGCCACAGTTGCTTTTGCCTCTAGCATTTCAAACCGTAATGTAAAAAACTAACATTTTAGTAAACGTCTTATTTAATTTACAGTTAGGCTATTTACTAAATATTGCCCCCCTCTTCCCCAAATCTAAAATCTGGTTGATTATCTAGCTCAATACGACAACAACACATAATCGCAGTAGCAATATTTATTGCAGGAGTAATAAAAATGAGTGAAGCAAATAATCCACTAGGTTTAGTTGGTATTGAGTTTACTGAATACGCAACACCCGATGCAGACTATATGGATAAAGTGTTTACTGATTTTGGTTTTTCAAAATTAAAAAAATTCAAAGGCAAAGATATTGTCTACTACAACCAAAACGACATTCACTTTTTACTAAATAACGAACGCGATGGCTTTTCAGCCGAATTTGCTAAAAGTCATGGCCCGGCAATCTGTTCTATGGGCTGGCGTGTTAACGATGCGCAGCACGCATTTGAAACAGCAGTAGCGCGTGGTGCAAAACCCGCAACCGATTCAACGCACAAAGATTTACCTTATCCTGCTATTTACGGTATTGGCGACAGCCTAATTTACTTTATTGAGCAGTTTGGGGATAAAGGTACTATTTACCAAAGCGACTTTGAAGATTTAGCCACAGCAAATATTGTTGATGATAAAGGGTTTATGCGCATCGACCATTTAACTAACAACGTTTATAAAGGCACAATGGAAACATGGGCTAACTTTTATAAAGATGTTTTTGGTTTTACAGAAGTCCGTTACTTTGACATTAAAGGTCAAAAAACAGCGCTTATTTCGTATGCTCTTAAATCACCTTGTGGCACCTTCTCTATTCCAATCAATGAAGGTAAAGGCAACGACAATAACCAAATTGACGAATACCTTGGCGAATACAACGGTCCTGGTGTTCAGCATTTAGCGTTTTTAACTGATGATTTAGTAAGCTCTCTTGATAAGCTTGATAAATCAACAATCGCTACTTTAGATATTATTCCAGAGTACTACGACACTATTTTTGACCGTGTACCTTGGGTTGCAGAAGACAAAGAAAAAATTCGTGAGCACCAAATATTAGTCGATAGCCAAAGTGAAAATTGCTACTTATTACAAATATTTTCTAAGAACTTATTTGGGCCAATTTTTATTGAAATGATCCAACGTGTTGACGATGGCGGCTTTGGCGAAGGTAACTTCCAAGCGCTGTTTGAATCAATTGAACGCGATCAAGAGCGCCGCGGCGTTTTATAACTTTTTTGAGTAAATTAAAAGCAGCGATTTTCGCTGCTTTTTGTCGTTTTAAATTTAAAAAGTATTGTGCCAAGCACTAGTATGATTAAATAAACCATACCTTGTCGCTATACAGTAAAAATAAATAGGAAATGTAATGAGCCTTATTAACGAAACCCATGATATTAATTTAACAAGCTGGGTAAGCTCTGCAAATAATGCAGAGTGTGATTTTCCGATTCAAAATTTACCTTTTGCAGAGTTTCGCACCAAAGGCACTAATGAGGCCTTTCGTGGCGGTGTAGCTATAGGCGATCAGGTTATCGATTTAGCAAAATTAAGCCACTTAAACATTTTTACCGGTGATGCTAAAACAGCGCTAGATGCAGCAAGCGAATCTACATTAAATACGTTTATGGGGCTTGGCCAACAATATTGGTCTGCACTGCGTTTAGCACTTTCAAAAGCACTTCGCGAAGGCGCAAAACAACAAAAAGAAATTGAAAGTACATTAATAGCACAAGCTGATATAGAGTTTTCACTCCCGTGTCTCATTGGTGATTACACCGACTTTTACACCTCAATTTACCATGCAACAGCCGTTGGTAGCTTATTCCGCCCAGATAACCCATTACTGCCTAACTATAAATGGGTACCAATTGGCTATCATGGTCGCTCTTCATCTATTGATGTATCAGGGCAAACATTTCATCGCCCTAAAGGACAAACTAAAGCGCCTGATGCAGAAGTCCCTTCTTTTGGCCCGTGTAAACGCCTAGATTACGAGCTAGAACTTGGTATTTACTTAGGTAAAGGCAATGCACTTGGTGATGCTATAGCCATTGAGAATGCAGAAAATCATGTGTTTGGTTTTTGTGTATTCAACGATTGGTCAGCACGTGATTTACAAGCATGGGAATACCAACCTCTAGGCCCGTTTTTAGCAAAAAACTTTGCCTCAACCGTATCGCCTTGGATTGTAACCACTGAAGCACTAGCCCCTTATAGAACAAGCTGGACACGTGATGAAAACGATCCGCAACCTATGGAGTATCTAGAATCTGCAGCTAACCGCGAGCAAGGTGCATTTGATATTCAAATGGATGTTAAAATTCAGACTGAAAAAATGCGCAGCGAAGGCCACTCACCTACTCGCGTATCAACCTCTAGCTTTAAGCACTCTTACTGGACAGTGGCACAAATGGTAACGCACCACACAGTAAATGGTTGTAACTTTATGCCTGGTGATATGCTGGGCTCTGGTACTCAGTCAGGCCCAACGCATGAAGAAGCGGGCTCTTTATTAGAGCTCTCTCGTGGTGGTAAAGAAAAAATAACACTCAGTAATGGCGAGCAACGCAGCTTTTTAGAAGATGGCGATAACGTGATTATGCGCGGCTGGTGTGAAAAATCAGGTTTTGCACGAATTGGTTTCGGCTCTGTAGAAAGCACTGTTTTAGCTGCAAAATAATTAAAACGTTAAAAAATTAAATTATATAAGGGTTGCCTAGGGCGTGTTGATCTTTGCGGATTGAAATTTGTTCAATCTAGGGGCGATTAAATCGCGGCGCGAGGTTTGTAACCTAGTGGA
>NZ_PNCW01000260.1:0-372 GCF_005886985.1 Pseudoalteromonas sp. S3178
GTTTGCAGCCTGAGCGCAGCCTGAGTCACAGCCCGCTGTTTCAGGTGATGCTATCGCTGCAAAACAATGACCAGGGCAGCTTATCGTTGCCGGGATTAGAGTTGTCGATGGTGGAAGGCGGCGGACAAACCGCGAAGTTCGACCTAACCCTGAATATGGCAGAGGAGGCCGGTGGCCTCGGTCTCTATTGGGAGTTTAATACGGCTGTCTTTAAAGATGAGACAATAGTGCGTATGGCGGAGCACTTTGAGGTGTTGCTGAGCGCCCTGTTGCAGTCACCTGAGCGAGATGTGTTCAGTCATGAACTGGTGACCAGCCGGGAGCGTGAACAGCTGCTTGAAAGCCGTCAGGATATTGAGTGCTTCACCCCGT
>NZ_PNCW01000261.1:0-399 GCF_005886985.1 Pseudoalteromonas sp. S3178
TATGGGGTAATGGCATCATCATGGGTGGCGGACTGGGCTTAACGGCTGGCGCAAGCCATAAAGTGATGACAGAAACGTCGCGCATCGCGATGCCGGAAATCACCATTGGCTTATACCCTGATGTTGGTGGGAGCTATTTCCTCAATAAGATGCCAAAAGGCGTTGGACTATTCTTGGGTCTCACCGCAGCAAACATTAACGCTGCGGATGCCAAACTGGTTGGGCTCGCCGATCATTTTATGGACTCAGAAAAACTGAGCTTACTGTTACAAAACCTAGTTGAAGTGAACTGGGGTAAAACCAATGTATTAAATCATGAAAAGCTTACTCAGTTGCTGTTGTCACTAGATGAAGCGTCTCATGCGCCGCCAAAAAGCGAAATTAAACCGCTTATCAAAG
>NZ_PNCW01000262.1:0-334 GCF_005886985.1 Pseudoalteromonas sp. S3178
TTACATAAGGTTTATCTAACACCTTTGATGGTTGGAAATCGCGGCGATAAAGCGCGATAGCATCATGCACGAATCGTGGCGCAAAATGACCCGCAAATGCATAAGGTAGACCTCGCTTTGCAGCGAGCTGGGCACTATAAAGGCTCGAACCAAGCAACCAAATCGGTACCTTGGTATTTTCGCCCGGAATGGCACGCACCGAGGATTTACCATCATAAGGCCCGAGCAAGGTTTGTAATTCAGCGACTTCATCGTCAAATTGCTCCGCACGTCTGTCATCGCGACGCAATGCTCGGCTGGTAATAGGATCGCTACCAGGCGCGCGCCCTAATCC
>NZ_PNCW01000263.1:0-379 GCF_005886985.1 Pseudoalteromonas sp. S3178
TGTCACATAACAGGAATTGGCTGTGTCTTCTGCGGTTTCTAGTTTTGAAGTACAGTTTTCAGCTAATGTGTCGTCAATAACGCCTGTTGTACGGTCGCTATAATTCCAATCGTTGTCATAGGAACCTGCAAGCATAAAGCCTACCGTGCCGCCTAACCAATCTTCTTGGAAACTATTGCCAATGTTGGCTTTTACATCAAAGTTTGGATCTAGGGACTCTTCTTTGACTTGAATATCGCGAGGAAGTGATGACACAAAACCTTTGATCACGTCAATTGCTTGATCCGCACGTGTTAGCCCGTCTTTATCTTTGAAACCGTTTTTGTCTACAACTTCACCGATGTCAAAGTTACCACGATATCTTACAACTGCATCTTGT
>NZ_PNCW01000264.1:0-289 GCF_005886985.1 Pseudoalteromonas sp. S3178
GTCGAAGCTACGTGACCAAAGCACTCTTTGATACAAGGTGTCATAACTGATCAACCGATTTGACTTACTAACGAGCATTGCGCGCTGACCTTGGTAGGTCATTTTTTTAAATTCACCGGCAAGTAACTGGACGGACGTTTTCGCTTGCTTGTGATATGCCATAAAACCCATATCACTTAAATAAAAATAATTATCACCACGCTGTACAACGTTGCGAATATAATTACCTTCGATATTAAGGGCATGTGGAACGAGAGTTGATTTATCAACTTCGTAGGACATATTGTCT
>NZ_PNCW01000265.1:0-333 GCF_005886985.1 Pseudoalteromonas sp. S3178
TATTGCAGTGGCACAATTTTTACAAGCGCAGGCTTGGCAAGTGAGCTGGGTTGGCACTGCGGACCGAATGGAAGCCGATGTGGTGCCGCGTTACGGTTTTGAAATTGATTTTATTGCCATGAAAGGTGTCCGAGGTAATGGGGTCAAACGATTACTAACCGCACCATTTATGGTTTTAAAAGCGGTACTTGCAGCTAAGCTTATTTTACAACAACGTAAACCTGATGTGGTGTTAGCCATGGGCGGTTATGTAACTGGCCCTGTAGGTGTTGCTGCGAAACTGCTTGGGATCCCTTTGGTGATCCATGAGCAAAATGCGGTTGCGGGTATGAG
>NZ_PNCW01000266.1:0-306 GCF_005886985.1 Pseudoalteromonas sp. S3178
CAAAATAGGCAACAGGCTATGCAAAACATTAAAAATAAATTTGGATTCTAACTTATGAATGATTTCGCAACGGATCAGGACATTATTTGGTTTTAGCAAAACCAAAAAGCAATCAATCGGTAAACACACGAGAGCAGCGAGCACGATACTGAGCAACATAGTCTTCATCCGCCCATAGTTTTTTAAGCCCTTCGTTATACAACTCGACATATTCACTATGATGTTTATTGATTAGCAAATAGCCTTTTTGAATAAAAGCTGGGATCGCTTGCGCCACTAATAACTCCGCCTCTTCAGCTGGCAGTT
>NZ_PNCW01000267.1:0-375 GCF_005886985.1 Pseudoalteromonas sp. S3178
GTCAAGAACACTTGTATTAGTAAACGGTCGTAGATTTGTATCTGGCCGTTCACCTTCTAGTGGTTACGCTGTAGATTTAAACTCTATTCCAGCATCAATGATCGAGCGTATTGATATTCTTAAAAGCGCATCTTCTGCCATTTATGGTACTGATGCTGTTGCTGGTGTAGTTAATATTATCACTCGTAACAATGTTGAAGGCGTTGAAGTTAATGCACAAACTGGTATTTCATCTGAGAGTGACCGTGAAAAGTATTCATTGAGCTTAACCGCTGGTAATAGCTGGAGTACAGGTAATGTAACAGCATCTTTTGGTTACGATGATGATAAAGGTTTAAAGCCGGCAGACCGTGCTTTTTCAGAGTTTGACGAAGC
>NZ_PNCW01000268.1:0-222 GCF_005886985.1 Pseudoalteromonas sp. S3178
CAGATCTTTTTCAAATTCGTCAGCATGGTCTTGCGCATAGTAACCAATATTGGCGTTTTCTGACCATTTATACTCACCTGCTTGCGGCGCTTTACGGCCTGCTAAGGTGTTGAGTAGTGTCGTTTTACCGGCACCATTTTCACCGATGATGGCAACTTTCTCGCCAACTTCAACAAGGCCATTTAGGTCAGAGAATAGGGTGTCGTCATAACCTTGTGATAG
>NZ_PNCW01000269.1:0-232 GCF_005886985.1 Pseudoalteromonas sp. S3178
TATTTTACGTTATATTTTGTGAACTGGCGAGGGGCTTTGTGAATGCCCAAGAGAATAAAAGCTGAGTTGGTTGCGCGAGTCCGCAGCCAACTCATATTACTAACGTAACCATTGATAATGGCGGCTTAATTCGCTTTTGGTTGCGTTTGAGTTGGGGCTGTTGCAGCCAATTTACGCTCCAAGCGTTCTAATTTTTCTGCCAGTGCTGTTTGTGTCATCTCTATTTGGGTAA